>NZ_JBFNXQ010000059.1:0-33442 GCF_041018925.1 Geodermatophilus maliterrae | reverse complement strand
GCCGCCGAGCGGCGGGCCAGTACCCGCCGGCGCAGCGCCTGGACCTCCGGCTCGCGCTCCTTGAGGTCGGCGACGATCGGCGTGGCCAGGAAGATCGACGAGTAGGCGCCGGCGGCCAGGCCGACGAAGAGCACCAGCGCGAGGTCCTTGAGCGTGCCCACGCCGAGCAGTCCGGCACCGACGAACAGCAGCCCGGCCACCGGCAGCAGCGCGATCACCGAGGTGTTGATCGAGCGCATGAGCGTCTGGTTGACCGCGAGGTTGGCCGCCTCGCCCCAGGTCATGCGCGCGCCGGCGGCCAGGCCGCGGGTGTTCTCGTCGACCTTGTCGAAGACGACGACGGTGTCGTACAGCGAGAAGCCGAGGATGGTCAGCAGGCCGATGACCGTCGACGGCGTGACCTCGAAGCCGACCAGCGAGTACACGCCGGCGGTCACCACCAGGTCGTGCAGCAGCGCGGCGATCGCGCCGATCGCCATCTTGGGCTGGAACCGGATGGCCAGGAACGCGATGACGGCGACGAGGAAGACCGCGAGCGCCAGCAGCGCCTGGTCGGTGATGTCCTGCCCCCACTCGGCGCTCACCGCCTCGGGGCTGACGTCCTCGGGGGCGATGCCCGCGGCGTCGGCGACGGCGTCGACGACCGCTCGCTCCGCGTCGTTGTCCAGCGCGCCGGTGCGCAGCAGCAGGGAGTTGCCGCCGACCACCTGGGCCGAGGCGACGTCGGCCCCCGCGTCGGTGGCCGCGTCGCGCACCTGCTCGAGCTCGGCGCTGGTGCCCGGCAGCCGGAAGCTGTTGCCGCCGGCGAAGTCGATGCCGAAGTTGAACCCGCGGAACACCATCGACGCGATGCAGACCAGCAGCAGCACGGCGGTGACCTTGTAGATCAGCCGGCTGCGGCCGACGACGTCCAGGCCCGCCTCGCCGTTGTAGAGCCGGTGCGCCAGGGACGCCCGGCGGTGCGACCCGCCGGCGGGGGCCGCGCCGCCCTCGGCGGGCAGGCCGGCGTCGGCCAGCGCCACGTCTCCGGAGACCTGGCCGGCCGCGGCCGCGGCGGCGTCGTCGGCCGCCGAGCCGGCGGCACCGGCGGCCCGGGCCTCGTCGGCCTCGGTGCCCACGGGCAGCTCGGCGTCGGTCCCGGTGTCCTGCTCGCGGCTCATGCCCGGCTCCTGTCCTGCGGTCCACGGGTGCCACGGCCGCTGCCGGCCCCGACGAGCTCCCGCTCGGCGGGGGTCCGCGGGCCGGTGGCCCACAGTGTCCGGTCGACCCGGCCGAGTCCGGAGAACCGGCTCGTGCCGAAGGTCCGGAAGCGGGCCAGCACGGCCATGAGCGGGTGGGTGAAGAGGAAGACGACGACCAGGTCGAGCACCGTGGACAGGCCCAGGGTGAACGCGAAACCCTTGACGTCGCCGATCGCCAGCCAGTAGAGGATCGCCGCGGCCAGGAAGCTCACCGCGTCGGCCGAGAGGATCGTGCGGCGGGCGCGCACCCAGGCGCGCGGCACCGCCGACCGCAGGGTGCGGCCCTCGCGGATCTCGTCCTTGAGCCGCTCGAAGTAGACGACGAACGAGTCGGCGGTGATGCCGATGGACACGATGAACCCGGCGATGCCGGCCAGGCTGAGCGTGAAGCCGATCTCCCGGCCGAGCAGCACCAGGCTGGCGTAGACCACGACCGCCGACAGCAGCAGGCTGACGATCATCACCAGCCCGAGCAGGCGGTAGTAGACCAGCGCGTAGAGGAACACCAGCGCGATGCCGATCGCGCCGGCGATGAGGCCGGCCTGCAGCTGCTCGGCGCCGAGCTCGGTGGAGATCGACTGCGCGGTGGCCTGGGTGAAGGTCAGCGGCAGCGCGCCGTAGCGAAGCTGGTTGGCCAGCTCCTCCGCGCTCTGCTGGTCGAACTGGCCGGTGATCGTGGTCTGGCCGTTGATCGCGCCCTGGATCGTCGGCGCGGAGACGACCCGGCCGTCGAGCGTGAAGGCCGCGTTGCTGCCGACGTTGGTGGCCGTGTACTCGGCCCAGGTGGCCCGGCCGCTGGAGTCGAAGTCGAGCAGGACGACCCACTCGCCGGTGGTCGGCTGGGTGCCGGCGCTGGCGTCGGCGATGTCGGTGCCCTCGAGGATGGCCGGGCCGAGCAGGTACTTGAGGTCGCCGTCCTCGCTGCAGGCCGCCACGTGGTCGATCGAGCGGTCGACGCTGCCGGCGACCTCCTCCGGCGAGCAGGTCAGCGTCGCGTACGCGGCCGCGGCCTCCTCCTGGGTGACCGCAGGGGCGTCGGCGTCCGGGATCGAGGGGTCCTCGACCGCGCCGTCGCCGGTGGTGGCCTCCGCGCCGGGGCTCGCCGGGTCCGTGGGGGCCGCGCTGTCCGTGGGAGTCGCGCTGTCCGTGGGGGCCGCGCTGTCCGTGGGGGCCGCGCTGTCCGTGGGGGCCGCGCCGTCGGTGGGAGCCGCCGTGTCGGTCGACGCGGCGTCGCCGGCCGTCGCCTCGTCGCTCGGCGTCGCGCCGTCGGTCGCCTCGGCGGCGTCCGTGGGCTCGGCCGGGGCCGCCGGCTCGGGGCCGGCGAGCACCGGCCGGAAGCGCAGCTGCGCCGTCTGGCCCAGCTCGCGGGCCTGCTCGCCGGAGTCGCCGGGGACCGAGATGACGATGTTGGACTCGCCCTCGGTGACCACCTCGGCCTCGGCCACGCCGAGGCCGTTGACCCGCTGCTCGATGATCTGGCGGGCCAGCTCGAGGTCCTCGGGGTCGGGCGCCTGGCCGTCGGGGGTGCGGGCGGTCAGCGTGACGGTCGTGCCACCCCGCAGGTCCAGGCCCAGCTGCGGCGTCCGGTCGGTGCCGGTGAAGAAGATCAGGCCGTACATGACGGCGATGATCAGGACCAGCGCGCCGAAGTAGCGGCGCGCGGGTAGGGCGCGGTTGGCCACGGGTTCTCCGGTCAGAGGGTCTTGCCGGGGGGACCGTCACCGGGGCGGTCGTCCCGGGCCGGCCACTCGTCGGCCACGGGGTCGACTGCCGGGTCGACGACGGGGCCGGTCACCACCGGCTGGCGCACCTGGACGACCGCCTGGCGCGCGTAGGTCACCACGACGCCCGGGGCGATCTCGACCTGGATGGTCGCCGGGTCGTCGAGACCGGCGACCGTGGCGTACACGCCGCCGGCCATCGTGACCGGGACGCCGAGGGCGAGGGCCGACTGCGTCTGGTTCTGCTGGCGCTTGCGGGCCCGCGCCGGCAGGACCACCAGCGCCACGAACGCCAGCACCAGCAGGAGCAGGGGGAACAGTTCCACGACGGGAGTGCCTCTCTACCGCGCTCGCGTGCACGCGGTCGGTGCGGCCCGGGTCGGGACCGCTCGGGTACGTCGGTCACGGCGCGCACGGCGACCGGCCGCCGACACACGGGTCGCGCGGCCGGGACCGGGTCGACCCGGCGAGGGTCGAGTTGCGCGCCAGCGCCGCCGAGTCTAGGCGTCGAACAACGGTTCCGACGACGCCCCCGGGTCGCGCGGGACTGCTGTGACTCCGCCGAGGGGGATCCCGCCGCGCGGCACCGGCCGGCCGAGGTGCCGCCAGGCCGCCTCGGTGGCCACCCGCCCGCGCGGCGTGCGCGCCAGCAGGCCGGCCCGCACGAGGAACGGCTCGCACACCTCCTCGACCGTGTGCGACTCCTCCCCCACCGCGACCGCGAGCGTGCTCACGCCCACCGGGCCGCCGTTGAACCGGGCGACGAGCGCCTCGAGCACCGCGCGGTCGAGCCGGTCGAGACCGAGGTCGTCGACGTCGTAGAGCGCCAGCGCGGCCTGCGCGACGGCGCGGGTCACCCGGCCGTCGGCCTCGACCTCGGCGTAGTCGCGCACCCGCCGCAGCAGCCGGTTGGCGATGCGCGGCGTGCCGCGGGAGCGGCCGGCGATCTCGGCCGACCCGTCGTCGGTGAGCTCGACGCCGAGCAGTTCCGCGCTGCGGGCGAGCACCTGCTGCAGCTCGGCGGGCTCGTAGAACTCCATCTGCCCGACGAACCCGAAGCGGTCGCGCAGCGGCCCGGTGAGCAGCCCGGCCCGGGTGGTCGCGCCGACCAGGGTGAAGGGGTTGATCTCCAGCGGGATGGCGGTGGCGCCGGGCCCCTTGCCGACGACGACGTCGACGCGGAAGTCCTCCATCGCCATGTAGAGCAGTTCCTCGGCCGGCCGCGCGATGCGGTGGATCTCGTCGATGAACAGCACGTCGCCGGGGCCGAGGTTGGACAGCATCGCGGCGAGGTCGCCGGAGCGCTCGATCGCGGGACCGCTGGTGATCTTCACCGAGGTGCCGAGCTCGGAGCCGATGATCAGTGCGAGGCTGGTCTTGCCGAGCCCGGGCGGACCCGACAGCAGCACGTGGTCCGGCGGCCGGCCCCGGCGCTTGGCGCCCTCGAGGACGAGCGCGAGCTGGCGGGCCACCTTGGGCTGGCCGATGAAGTCGTGCAGCGAGTGCGGCCGCAGCGCCGACTCGACCACCCGCTCCTCGTCACCGGCCTGCGGCGAGACCCCGAACTCCTGGCCGAGGCCGGAGTCGACCTCCCCGGTCAGCGCCCGGTCGAACGGCGTGCTCACGAGCGGCCCAGCAGGTGCAGGGCCTGGCGCAGCAGCATCGCGACGTCGACCCGGCCGGTGGTGGCGAGCTGCTCGTCGGCCACCGGCGTGAGCGCGGTGACGGCGGTGTCGGCCTCCCGGGTGCTCCAGCCCAGGCCGACCAGGGCCGAGGAGAGCTGGTCACGCCAGGGCGCCACCGGCGTCAGCGGGCCGAGTCCGGCCGGCGCCGCCGCCGGGCCGTCGAGCTGGGTGTCCGACGTCGTCGTCCCCAGCCGGTCGCGCAGCTCGAGGATCAGCCGCTCGGCGCCCTTCTTGCCGATGCCGGGCACCTGCATGAGCGCCTTGACGTCGGCCATCGACACCGCGCGGCGGACCTCCCGCGGCGGGTGGATGGCCAGCACCGCCTGGGCCAGCCGCGGGCCGACGCCGTTGGCCGTCTGCAGCAGCTCGAAGAGCTGGCGCTCGTCGTCATCGGCGAAGCCGTAGAGGGTGAGGGAGTCCTCGCGGACGACGAGGCTGGTGGCCAGCCGCGCGTCCTGGCCCACCGTGAGGCGGGCGATGGTGCCGGGCGTGCACTGCACGGCCAGGCCGACCCCGCCGACCTCGACCACCGCGCCGTCGGGCGAGACCGCGGCCACCCGGCCGTTCACGCTCGCGATCACCGGGACATCCCCGTCCACCGCGGCAGCGTCGTCGAGCGCACCGGCGCGCCGATGCCACCGGCGATCGCGGCGACCCGCAGCCGGTCCTGCGCCGGGCCGCGCCACACGTGGCAGACCGCCAGCGCCAGGGCGTCGGCTGCGTCGGCCGGCTTCGGGGCGGCCGGGAGGCCCAGCACGCGGGTGACCATCAGGGTGACCTGCTCCTTGTCCGCGCGGCCGTTGCCGGAGATGGCCGCCTTGACCTCGCTCGGCGTGTGCCAGGCGACCGGCCGGTCGGCCTGCGCGGCGGCCAGCGCCGCGATCCCGGCCGCCTGCGCGGTGCCGGTGGCGGTGCCCTTGTTGTTCTGGGTGAACACCCGCTCGATGGCCACGACATCGGGCCGGTGCTCGCGTAGCAGCGCCGTCACCTGGGTGTGCAGCTCGAGCAGCCGCAGCTCCAGGTCCAGCTCGGCGGAGCTGCGGATGACCCCCACCCCGACGGCGGCCGGGCGGGCGCCGGGGCGGCCGTCGACCACGCCCCAGCCGCACCGGGTCAGCCCCGGGTCGATGCCGAGCACCCGCATGAGAAGACGCCTCCGAAAGACCGAACTGGTGTTCGACCCACGGTAGCGGCCGACGCCGACGTCCCGGTACTCAACACACCGTGGCGCCCCGCCGCGAGCTCGGAGGCGTACGGGAACGGCCCGCCTGCAGGGTCCCGCCGCGAACCTGCGAGGGGTGAGGAGGACGGGGTCCTTCAGCCGACCCGCTCCAGGACCTCGTCGGAGACGTCGTAGTTGGCGTAGACGTTCTGCACGTCGTCGCAGTCCTCGAGCGCGTCGATGAGGCGGAACACCTTCCCGGCGCCCTCCTCGTCGAGCTCGACGGTGACGCTCGGGACGAACCCGGCCTCGGCCGAGTCGTAGTCGATGCCGGCGTCCTGCAGCGCGGTGCGGACGGCGACGAGGTCGGTGGGCTCGCAGACCACCTCGAAGGTGTCGCCGAGGTCGCGGACCTCCTCGGCGCCGGCGTCGAGCACCGCCATGAGCACGGTGTCCTCGTCGACGCCGCCGGCCTGCGGGACGACGACGACGCCCTTGCGGGAGAAGAGGTAGGACACCGAGCCGGGGTCGGCCATCGACCCGCCGTTGCGGGTCATGGCGGTGCGGACCTCCATGGCCGAGCGGTTCCTGTTGTCCGTCAGGCACTCGACGAGGACGGCGACGCCGCCGGCCGCGTACCCCTCGTAGGTGATCGTCTGGTAGTCGACGCCACCGGCCTCGAGCCCGGCGCCCCGCTTGACCGCCCGGTCGATGTTGTCGTTGGGCACCGAGCTCTTCTTCGCCTTCTGGATGGCGTCGAACAGCGTGGGGTTGCCCGCCGGGTCACCGCCGCCGGTGCGGGCGGCGACCTCGATGTTCTTGATGAGCTTGGCGAAGAGCTTGCCGCGCTTGGCGTCGATCCCGGCCTTCTTGTGCTTCGTGGTCGCCCACTTGGAATGGCCGCTCACTGCTCTCCTCCGAGGTCGGGGGCGCCCGCGCCGGCGCCACTGGGGTCTGCCACCGCCCGGCCGAGCGCGACCGCGTGCCGCACGATCTCCACGAACAGCGCGTGGACCCGGGTGTCCCCGGTCAGCTCGGGGTGGAAGCTGGTGGCCACGACGTCGCCCTGGCGCACCGCGACGATCCTACCGTCGGCCGATCCGCCCACGACCCGCCCGAGGACCTGCACCCCCGGCCCGGCCTCCTCGACCCACGGCGCGCGGATGAACACCGCCGACAGCGGGCCGCCCGGCACGCCGTCCAGCGCGATCCGCGACTCGAAGGAGTCGGCCTGCCGGCCGAAGGCGTTGCGCCGCACGGTGACGTCGAGGCCGCCGACGGTCGGCTGGTCCGGTGGGGCGTCGATCAGCCGGTCGGCCAGCAGCACCAGGCCCGCGCAGGTGCCGTACGCCGGTAGCCCGCCGCGGACGGCGTCGCGCAGCGGCTCCAGCAGGCCGGTGCGGACGGCGAGCTTGGTCATGGTCGTCGACTCACCGCCCGGCAGGACCAGCCCGTCGACGGCGGCCAGCTCGTCAGGACGCCGGACGGGCACCGCCTCGGCACCGAGAGCGCTCAGCACGGCGAGGTGCTCGCGGACGTCGCCCTGCAGTGCCAGCACACCGACGACGGGCTCGCGGGACACGGGAGGAGGAGTCACGGTGCGCACCTCACGGCCCGGCCACCCGCTGCGAGCTCCAGGTGAGCAGCCGCTCCAGCGGGCCGCGGCCCAGCCGCAGCCGCCACGCCGTGGCCAGCAGCACGGCGGTGAGGGAGAAGCGCACCCACTGCCCCCAGTCGGCGGAGGACTCCGCCTCCACCACCCGGATGGCGACGATCTGCGCGGTGTAGACCGACAGCGCCAGGGCGCCCACCGAGGCCAGCGGGTACGTCAGCCGGGGCAGCAGGTCGGCGAGCACCAGGCACACCCCGATGACGGCGACCGCGAACCCGCCGGAGCCGACCACCTCGAACGGCGTGCTGCTGTGCGGCTGCGCGCCGGCGAACCACGCCGGGTCCCACTCACCGGAGGAGCCGAAGCCGGCCTCGATCCCCGCCGGCCGCTCCCCCGGCGCGAGCTCCCGGGTGCTCAGCCAGCCGCCGAGGTAGCCCAGCACCGCGGCGGCCGACCCCGCGGCGACCAGGCCCGCGCGCACCCGGGCGGCACCCAGGTCCAGCCGGCCCACGGCCAGCCCGACCAGCACGAAGGCCAGCCAGACCGCCGCCGGGTAGTAGCCGGTGACCAGCAGGAAGACGAACGCGTCGCCCTCCTCGTCGTGCTCGGTGGCGTACTGCCCCACCGCGAGGGTGAGCGGTGGGGCAGCCAGGACGACGACGCCCGCGGCGAGCAGCAGCCGCGCGGGCGGCCAGCGCAGGAACGGCAGCGCGAGGACGAAGAGCACCGCGTAGACGCCGAGGATGATCGCCACGAAGGTGCCGAGCAGCTCCAGGACGCCGCCGATGGCGAACACCCACGCGGCGCGCACCAGCACGCGGGTGCGGGCCCGGGCGAGCTCGCGCCCACCGAGGCGGTCGCGGCCGCCGGAGAGCAGCGCGATGGAGATCCCGGCCATCGTGGCGAACAGGATCGACGAGCGGCCGTCGGCCAGCGCCCGCCACGTGGCCGGGTCCCAGCCGAGGTCGCCGGTGTCGCCCAGGTGGGCGCCGAACATGCCGAGGACGGCGAGCCCGCGGGCGACGTCGAGACCGCCGATCCGCCGTCCGGGGACGCTGTCCCGTCCCGGACCGGCGGGCGCGAGGGCGCCCTCGACGTCGTCCCGCTGCGCCGTTCCGCGAGCCGGCGTCACGAGGGTCTCACCAGCCGCGGGTGGCGAACCGCTCGCTCTCCGGCAGCGTCGCCACGTTGATCCCGACCATCGACTCGCCGAGCCCGCGGGACACCTTGGTGACGACGGCGGGGTCGTCGGAGAAGGTGGTGGCCTGCACGATCGCCGCGGCGCGCCGGGCCGGGTCGCCGGACTTGAAGATGCCCGAGCCGACGAAGACGCCCTCGGCACCCAGCTGCATCATCATCGCGGCGTCGGCCGGGGTGGCGATGCCGCCGGCGGTGAACAGCACGACCGGCAGCTTCCCGGCGCGCGCCACCTCGACGACCAGGTCGTGCGGCGCCGAGATCTCCTTCGCCGCCGCGAAGAGCTCGGTCTCGTCGAGGGTGGCCAGCCGCTTGATGCCGGTGCGCAGCGCGCGCATGTGCCGGGTGGCCTCCACGACGTTGCCGGTGCCGGCCTCGCCCTTCGACCGGATCATCGCCGCACCCTCGGCGATCCGGCGCAGTGCCTCGCCCAGGTCGGTGGCGCCGCAGACGAAGGGCACGGTGAAGTCGCGCTTGGCGATGTGGTGGGCCTCGTCGGCCGGGGTGAGCACCTCGGACTCGTCGATGTAGTCCACCCCGAGGGTCTGCAGCACCTGGGCCTCGACGAAGTGGCCGATGCGGGCCTTGGCCATCACCGGGATGGACACCGCGTCGATGATCCCCTGGACCATGTCGGGGTCGCTCATGCGCGCGATGCCGCCCTGCGCGCGGATGTCGGCGGGGACCCGCTCGAGCGCCATGACGGCGACCGCGCCGGCGTCCTCGGCGATCCGCGCCTGCTCGGGCGTGACGACGTCCATGATCACGCCGCCCTTGAGCTGCTCGGCCAGGCCGCGCTTGACGCGGTCGGTGCCGGTGGCCGGCGAGGCGGACGGGACGGCGGGGACGTCGGCGTGCGAGGACACGGGCTGCTCCAGGGGTACGGCCGGGCCGGACGCGGCTCACGGCCCGCCCATCGTAGGGCGGGTCAGCGCAGGGCCGAGGTGCCGCTGGTCACGGCGTCCAGGCCGTCCTCGACGTCGAAGAAGCGCGGCAGCGGCTGGTCGGCGTGCAGCCGGAGCAGCCGGGGCAGCCGCCGCTCGCGCAGCAGGTGGGTGTCGCGGACGGCGTCGTTGTAGAAGCGGCGGGCCAGGGCGATGCGGTCCTCGACCTCGGCGAGCCCGGCCAGCAGCGCCGGCGGCACGCCGGGCAGGTCGGCCGGCAGGGCACGCAGCTCCCGGCCGAGGGCGTTCTCGGCCAGCTCGCGGTCGCCGGCCGGGAGCTCGCGGGCCTGGTAGGCGGCGGTCTTGAGGCGGGTGGTGCGGTCCTCACCCAGGACGGCGGAGTGCTCGGAGGCCAGGTCGGCGGCGAGCGCGGCACGCTGCTGCAGCCGGGTGTCGAGCACCGTCCACGCCCGGGCCATGCGTCCCTCGAGGCGACGCAGGCGGGTCAGCGTCCACGCCGTCCAGGCCAGCAGGAGGACGACGCCCGCGAGGAGCAGCATCCAGGCCTCGGGCGTCACTCGACCCACGCTAGCGGCGGACCCTCCACAGCGGGGACGGCCACGCCCCGTCATCGGTCACGGCGGCCAGCTCCTCGTCGTCGGCGGCCGTGACCCCACCGGCGCCGGGCAGGACGACGGTCTCGTAGACGGCGAGCACCCGGCGGGCCACCACCTGCCAGTCGTAGCCGGCCGCCACCTCCCGGCCGGTCGCCGCCAGGCGGGCCCGGCGGTCGGGGTCGGTGAGCAGGTCGGACAGTGCCCGGGCCAGCGCGGCGCTGTCGCCGCGGCGGACCAGCACGCCCGCCGCGCCGTCCTCGAGCACCCGGGCGAAGGCGTCGAGGTCGCTGGCCACGATCGGGGCGCCGGCGGCCATCGCCTCGATGAGGACGATCCCGAAGGACTCACCCAGCAGGTTGGGCGCGCAGTACAGGTCGACCGACCGCAGGAAGGCACCCTTCTCCCCCTCGGTGAGCTCCCCGAGCAGCGACACGTGCGGGGCGAGGTCCTCGTCGAGCAGCTCCCGGACCGCGTCGGGATCACCCCGGCCGGCGATCAGCAGCCGCGCCCCGGGGTGCTGGCGGACGACGCTGCGCATGGCCTCCAGCAGCACCGGCAGGCCCTTGCGCGGCTCGTCGTAGCGGCCGAGGAAGCCGATGGTCGGCCCGCCGACGCCGCGGGCGTGACCGGGCAGCGAGGGCCCCTCCGCGAAGGCCGCGACGTGCACGCCGTTGGGGATGATCACCGCGTCGCCGCCGAGGTGCTCGACCTGCACCCGGCGGGCGAAGTCCGACACCGCGATGCGACCGGAGATCTTCTCCAGCCACGGGCGGATGAGCGGGCCGACGGCGGCCAGCCACTTGGAGCGGATCGTGGCGGCGTGGTGGGTCGCCACGACCGGGCCGGTGGCGATCATGCAGACGACCAGGGAGACCGAGGGCGTCGCCGGCTCGTGCACGTGGACGACGTCGAAGTGGCCCTCCCGCAGCCAGCGGCGCACGCGGCTGGCGCTGACCGGCCCCAGCTGCAGGCTGGCCATCGAGCCGTTGTACGGGACGGGGACGGCGCGCCCGGCCCAGGTCGCGTGCTCCTCGGGGAGGGACTCCTCGTGCTCGGCGGGGGTGAGCACCTCGACGTGGTGGCCCAGGCCGCGCAACGTCACGGCGAGGTCGCGCACGTGGTACTGGACCCCGCCGGGGACGTCCCACTGGTAGGGGCAGACCAGGCCGATCCGCATCAGCCGCGCTCCCTCGCCGGCGGGTCCGGCGGCACGTCGGCCCAGATCCGGCCCAGCACGTGCCAGTCCTCGGGGCGGACGGCGAGGTCCTCGGTGAAGGCGTCGGCGACGCCCTGCATCCCGGCGGCGACCCGGTCGCGCAACCTCCCCGGCCCGTCGACCGGCACCTCGGGCCGGACGGCGAACTCCCAGCCGCGGTCGGTGAAGCGGCAGACGGCCGGGTGCAGCGCGGCGCCGGTCTGGGCGGCCAGCAGCGCGGGGCCGCCGGGCATCGTGGCCCGCCGCGAGAAGAGGTCCACGGGGACCCCACCGGACCCCAGGTCGCGGTCGACGAGCAGGCAGGTGAAGCCGCCGCCGGCCAGCCACTCGCGCAGCACGGCGGAGCTGGGCCGCGCTCCCCCGGTCAGCGGCAGCACCTCGATGCCGAGGGACGCGCGGTAGTCGAGGAACCGCCGGTAGAGCGACTCGGGCCGCAGCCGCTCGGCGACGGTGGTGAACGGCCCGCCCAGCCACTCGACCAGCCACACCCCGGCGGCGTCCCAGTTCCCGCTGTGCGGCAGGGCGACGACGACGCCGCGGCCGTCGGCCCGGGCCTTCTCGAAGTGCTCGACGCCGGAGCTGACGGTGTCGGCCACGATCCGCTCGCCGGGCAGCCGCGGCAGGCGGAAGGCCTCCTGCCAGTACCGGGCGTAGGAGCGCACCGCCCGGACCGTGAGGTCGGCGAGCTCGTCCTCGCTCAGCCGCCCCCCGGTGGCCACCCGCAGGTTGGCCCGCAGCTGGCGCACGCGGCGCCCGTCGCGCCCGGCCGCCCACCGTCCGCCGGCGTCGAACGCGGCGCGGGCCACCGGTTCCGGCAGCCGCTGCACGGCCTGCCAGCCCGCCGCGTAGCCGAGGTCGGTGAGCCGGTCGGCCGCGCGGGCGCGCACACCGCTCACCGCGCCGGCGTCGACGCCGCCGGCGCCGCCTCGCCGCGGGCGCCGCGGTGCACGGCGACCACCCGCTGCGCGACGGTCACCGCACCGCCGGCGACCAGCAGCCACAGGCCGACGTCGACGGCGTGGGGCAGGCCCAGGCCGGTGAGGCCGGTGCCGGTGAGCACCAGGATGAGCCGCTCGGTGCGCTCGACCAGCCCGACGTCGCAGGGGATGCCGACCCCCTCGGCGCGGGCCTTGATGTAGCTGGTCAGCACGCCGAGGACGAGGCCGAGCAGGGCGAGCAGGGCGAGCAGCCGGTTCCCGCCGCTGCCGGTGTACCACCACACCAGCGCCCCGAAGACGGCGGCGTCGACGGCCCGGTCGCAGGTGGAGTCGAGGACGGCGCCGAACGCGGAACCGCCGCCGCGGGCCCGGGCCAGGGCGCCGTCGAGCATGTCGAGGAACACGAACAGCGTCACGGTGAACGCGCCCCAGAACAGCGAGCCGTGCGCGATGAGCAGCACCGCGCCGGCCATCGCGCCGAGCGTGCCGGTGACCGTGACCATGTCCGGGGTCACCCCGGCCCGGGCCAGTTGCGCCACCACCGGCGCCCAGAAGCGGCCGACGGCGGCGCGGGCTTCCTGCCCCAGCACGTCAGTCCTCCCGTGCCGGGGACGCCGGCCAGTTCTTGGCCAGCAGCGCCCGCGTCTCGGCCAGGACCTGCGGCAGGACCCGGGTCAGCCCGAGGACCGGCATGAAGTTGGTGTCACCGCCCCAGCGCGGCACCGCGTGCTGGTGCAGGTGGTCGGCGATGCCGGCACCGGCCACCGCGCCCTGGTTCATCCCGATGTTGAAGCCGTGCGCGCCGGTCACCTGTCGCACCACCCGCATCGCCGTCTGCGTGAACGCGCCCAGCTCGGCGACCTCGGCGTCGGTGAGGTCGGTGTAGTCGGGCACGTGCCGGTACGGGACCACCATGAGGTGTCCGGCGTTGTACGGGTAGAGGTTCAGGACGGCGAAGACCGTCTCGCCCCGGGCGACGACCAGCCCCTCCTCGTCCGGCATGGACGGGATGAGGCAGAACGGGCAGTCGTGCTCACCGGTGGGCTTGCCCGAGCCGCGGATGTAGGCCATCCGGTACGGCGTCCACAGGTGCTCGAAGACGGTGGCCGGGCCGCCGTCGTCGCTGGAGACCGGGACGGAGAACCCGTCCGGGCCGGTGGTCACGCGCTCCCCAGCGGCGTCTCGGCGGTGGGGTCGGCGTTGTGGCGGGCGCCCACCCAGGCGGCGACGGCCGCGACGGCCTGGTCCACCGGCACGCCGTTGCGCTGGCTGCCGTCGCGGTAGCGGAAGGACACCGCACCGGCCTCGGCGTCGGTGGCCCCGGCGATGAGCACGAAGGGGGTCTTCTGCTTGCTGGCGTTGCGGATCTTCTTCTGCATGCGGTCGTCGGAGTCGTCGACCTCGACCCGGACACCGCGCTCCTGCAGCCGCAGCGCGACGTCGCGCAGGTAGGGCACCTGGTCGTCGGTGACCGGGATGCCGACGACCTGCACCGGCGCCAGCCACGCCGGGAACGCGCCGGCGTAGTGCTCGGTGAGGACGGCGAAGAAGCGCTCCATCGAGCCGAACAGCGCCCGGTGCAGCATCACCGGCTGCTGCCGGGACCCGTCGGCGGCGGTGTACTCCAGGCCGAAGCGCTCGGGCTGATTGAAGTCGACCTGGATGGTGGACATCTGCCAGCTGCGGCCGATGGCGTCGCGGGCCTGCACCGAGATCTTCGGGCCGTAGAACGCCGCGCCGCCCGGGTCGGGCACCAGCTCGAGGCCGGAGTCCAGGGCGGCCTGGCGCAGCGCCTCGGTCGCGACCTCCCAGCTCTCGTCGGTGCCGACGGACTTCTCCGGGTCGCGCGTGGACAGCTCCAGGTGGAAGTCGGACAGGCCGTAGTCGGCGAGCAGGCCCAGCACGAAGTCGAGCAGGCCGCGCAGCTCACCGACCATCTGCTCGGGGGTGCAGTAGATGTGCGCGTCGTCCTGGGTGAAGCCGCGGGCCCGGGTGAGGCCGTGGACGACGCCGGACTTCTCGTACCGGTAGACGGTGCCGAACTCGAACAGCCGCAGCGGCAGTTCCCGGTAGGACCGCCCGCGGGACCGGAACACCAGGTTGTGCATCGGGCAGTTCATCGGCTTGAGGTAGTAGTCCTGCCCCTGCCGCCGGACGGTGCCCTCGGCGTCGCGCTCCTCGTCCAGCTGCATGGGCGGGTACATGCCGTCGGCGTACCACTGGAGGTGACCCGAGGTCTGGAACAGGTTGGCCTTGGAGATGTGCGGGGTGTTGACGAAGGAGTAGCCGCCCTCCTCGTGCCGCTGCCGGCTGTAGCTCTCCAGCTCGCGGCGGACGATCCCGCCCTTGGGGTGGAAGACCGCCAGGCCCGAGCCGATCTCGTCGGGGAAGCTGAACAGGTCCAGCTCCGCGCCGAGCCGCCGGTGGTCGCGGCGCTCGGCCTCGGCCACCTGCTCCAGGTACGCCTTGTGCGCCTCGCGGCTCTCCCACGCGGTGCCGTACACGCGCTGCAGCTGCGGGTTCTTCTCGCTGCCCCGCCAGTAGGCCGCCGCCGACCGGGTCAGGCTGAACGCCGGGATGGTGCTGGTGCGCGCCACGTGCGGGCCGCGGCACAGGTCGGTCCACACCCGGTCGCCGGTGCGGGCGTCGAGGTTGTCGTACATGGTCAGCTGCGCGCCGCCGACCTCGACGTCGGCGCCCTCCGCCGCCTCGCCGGCACCGCCCTTGAGGCCGATGAGCTCGAGCTTGTACGGCTCGTGCGCCAGCTCGGCGCGGGCGGCGTCGTCGTCGATCTCGCGGCGGGCGAACCGCTGCCCGGCCCGCACGATCTGCTGCATGCGCTTCTCCAGCGCCTGCAGGTCGTCGGGGGTGAAGGGCCGCTCGGGGTCGAAGTCGTAGTAGAAGCCGTTCTCGACCGGCGGGCCGATGCCCAGGCGGGTGCCCGGGAAAAGGTCCTGCACGGCCTGGGCGAGCACGTGCGCGGTCGAGTGCCGGATGACCGCGCGGCCCTCCGGGCTGGCGGCCGGCACCGGCTCGACGTCGGCGTCGGCCTCCGGCGCCCAGGCCAGGTCGCGCAGGTCGCCGGTGGCCAGGTCACGGACGACGACGGCGCCGTCGGGGCCCTTGAGCGCGACCCCGGCGCCCTTGAGTGCCTGCTCGGCCGTCGTCCCGGCCGGCACCCGGATCGGGGCGGCGGCGGCGGGGGTGGGCGCGGCGGACACGGGGTCTCCTGGGGGTCGCTCGGGGTGCGGGTCGTCGTCCGTCCGGTCCGGACGGGCACCGGTCAGCGTAACGAGCCCGTCCGCCGCGCCCGGGCCACCCGACACCGTGACGAGGGCCCGGCTACTCCGTCGTGACGGGATCGCCGACGGCGACCGTGCCCGGCTGCACCACCTCGGCGTAGACGCCCAGGCAGTGCTTCGGCAGGCGGGTGACCTCCAGCACGGCCGAGCCCAGCCGCAGCCGCCGGCCCACCCAGCCGCGCTCGTCGTCGCCGGGCAGGTCCAGCACGAGGTTGGCGCGCGGGTCGTCGGCGCCGCACCCGGCCGGGACGATGCCGGCCGCCGCGCGGTCGAGCGCCTGCCGCGAGACCAGGTGCACCGCCGCTCCGCCGTCGGGCCGGCTGCCCAGCGGCTCGAGGTGCACCGGCTCCCGGAGCGCGGCGGTGATCGCGGCCGCGTCGGCAGCGGGGTCGCCGGTGGCGGGGACACCGGCCAGCGCGGGTGCGTCCTTGCCGCGCAGCTGCCGGCCGGCGCCGGTGACGGCGGCCCACGCACGGTCGCCGGCCAGGCCCGCGGGACCGACGTCGGCCCGCGGCAGCGACCTCCCGGCGCACCCGCGCACCGGGTAGACCGAGACCGTCACGACCGTGCCCGCTGTCACGACCACCACGCTACGGCGGCTGTAGCAACCGCGTCGCTCAGGCGGCCTGCCCGCTGCGGCGGCGCAGCCGGCGCAGCTGCGCGTCGAGGTAGGGCCGGGCCCGCCGCTGGCCACCGCGGACGGCGATCGCCTCGGCCAGCTCGCCGAGCACCCGGCCAAGGCGCTCCTCGTCGGCCGGCCAGCCCCGGCGCAGGCACTCCTCCAGCCACTCGACCGGCGCGGTGTGCCCGCGCTCGGTGTTGCAGCGACGGCAGGCGGCGACCTCGTTCTCCAGCCACGAGGGGCCGCCCTTGACCCGGGGGACGACGTGCTCGGTCGTCGGGGTCACCTGCCCGGAGAGCGCGCGGCCGCACCAGATGCAGGTGGGGCCGTCCCGTTCCACGGCCGCCTCCAGGCGAGCGGCCCTGTCCAGTGCCATCTCCCCCATGGTGCGCCCGATCCGCGCACGGCGGTGGGCGAGGTCGGGCCGGCCGCTCCCCCAGGCGGCGTCGGGGTCGAACCCCTGGTCGGGCTCCCCCGCCGGTCACCAGGGCATCGTGGCAGGGTCGGCGCGCCACCACCGATGAGTTCCGGCGTCGGCCGTCGTCTCCTCCACGACCGAGCCGCCGGGCGCACGAGACCCGGTCACCGACCTGACGAGGAGCACGACATGGGCGCGATCAAGGTGCACGAGTTCACCACCGTCGACGGGGTCGTCGACGTCCCGATGTGGACGGTCGACTACGGCTTCCCCGACGACCTGTCCGACTCGATCGGCGCGCTCACCGGCGCGGCCTCGGGCATCCTGCTCGGGCGCACGACCTTCGAGATGTTCGCGCCGGCCTGGTCCACGCGGACCGTGGAGGACGACCCCGGCGCGCCGTTCTTCAACGACACCCGCAAGCACGTCGTCTCCTCCACGCTGGAGGACGCCGAGTCGGTCTGGCGCAACTCCGGCGTGCTCGGCGGCTACGACGCCGGCCGCATCCGGGAGCTCAAGGAGCGCGAGGACGGCGACCTCTACGTCAGCGGCAGCGCCACCCTCGTGCGGGCGCTGGTCGCCGACGGCCTGGTCGACGAGCTGCACCTCTACGTCTACCCGCTGGCCGTGGGCACCGGCATCCGGCTGTTCCCGGAGGGCACCTCGCAGAAGCTGTCGCTGCTGGGCGCCGACGCCCTGAGCAACGGCGTCGCGCACCTGACCTACGGGCCCGCTGCCGGCTGACCCCCGGGACGGCGAGAGGGCCGGGCTCCCGTTCGGGAGCCCGGCCCTCCGGCGTGCGTGGGCGATACTGGGTTCGAACCAGTGACCTCTTCGGTGTGAACGAAGCGCTCTACCACTGAGCCAATCGCCCGCTGCGGCGTCCATGATGCCAGACGCTCAGCGCCAGAGCGGCACCCACCCCGGCACCCAGTCGGGGACGCCCATGACGTGCAGGCCGACGACCAGCGCGCCGTAGACGAACGCCGCCGTCAGCGCCGCGACGCCCAGCCGGACCCACACCCGCTGGCGGCCGAGCCACTCGGTCCAGGCGCTCACGTGGCGCTTGGTGAACTCGAGCAGCCGCTCGGCCCACATGAACTCGGTGGCGAGCACGAACAGGCCGGCGATGACGGTGAGCCACCCGGGTCCGGGCAGCGGGATGGTGACCAGGCCGACCGCGACGACCAGGCCGCCGACGATGCCGACGCCGAGCCGGTAGGCGTGGTCGATCGACCGACGGGCGGCCACCCGCGTGCGCCAGCGGGTCCCCGCGACCCGCTCGCGGAGGCTGTGGTGGCCGTCCTGCGCGAAGTGCTCCCGCCGCTCCGCCGCGGTCGGTCGTGCCCGCCGTTCCCGAGGGACCGGCGACACGGTGTCCTGTCCGCTCAGCTGGTCACCTGCCCAATCGCCACCACGTCCGTCGGTTCCGACGGAGCCTGACGACCGGGCTCGATGCTGACGGCGTAGGCCTCGTAGTCGTCGAGACCGGTCGACGCGGAGCCTACGGTCCGCAGGTCCGTTCGTGGGGACACGACGTCGAAGGTGCCGAGGGGCACCTCGGGGGCCTCCCCCTGCAGGCCCCAGACCACGTAGGTGCTGTCACTGCTGTCGTTGACCCGCAGGCCGTGGCTGACCACCTGCACCTGGCCGTCGCGGGCCACCACCGTGGCCACCGACTGGCCGTCGTCGTCGGTGACCGGGGCGATGGTCGCCCGGCCGGGCTGCAGCAGCGCCTCCACGACCTCGGCCCGCTCGGCGGCCACCGCCTGCGCCTCGTCGCGCGCCGACCCGAGGACGACGTTCCAGGTGCCCAGCGCCAGGATCGCCGCGACCGCGGCGGCCACCAGCGCGTTCGGCACCACCCGCCGCCACGCCGTCCGCTCGGGGTCCTCGGCCGGTGCCCGGTAGGCGGGCAGACCGGTGGCCGCGGGACGGTCGGTCCGCCGCCGGCCCGCGGCCGGGCCGGACGCCGCGGGGCCGGTCGGCGCCGGCAGGCCGGGCTCGGTCAGGGCCGGGTCCTGGACCCCGGCCGGCGGTGGCAGCTGCTCGGTGCGCTCGACGGCGGCCCGCAGGCGGTCGCGCAGGTCCGCGGAGGGCTCGGCGGGCGGGAGGTCGGAGGCCAGCGCGGACATCACCTCGGAGGTCTCGGCGACCGTGCGCGCGCAGCGCGGGCACTGCGGCAGGTGGGCGCCGAAGACGGTCTCGTCCTCGGGCTCGAGCGCGTGCAGCGCCCAGCCCACGGCGAGCTCGTCGAAGGGCTCGTGGGAGTCGGGACGCGCGCTCACCGGGCGCCTCCGTCGACTGCCGCGGGACCGCTCAGCGCGCCCCCGGCCGTGGCACCGGCCACCGTTCCGAGCTCCTCCTTGAGACGGCGCATGCCGGCGAGCATGCGCGTCTTCACCGTCCCCAGCGGGGCGTGGGTCAGCGCGGCGACCTCCCGCTGGGTGTAGCCGCCGTAGTAGGCCAGCGTCAGTGCCTCCCGCTGGGCGTCGGGCAGCGTCCCGAGCGCGGTGCGCACCCGCTCGGAGACCACGCGGGCCCACGCCTCGTCCTCGACGTCCCGCGCGGTGGTCGGGGCGGTCAGCGCCAGGTCGTCCTCGGCGCGCGTCAGACGGCGCCGGTGGGACTCCTCGCGCCGGACCGCGTCGACCGCCTTGTGGTGCACCATCGCCATCAACCAGGAGGAGAAGCTGCCGCGCGCCCGGTCGTAGGCGTGCGGATCGCGCCAGACGCTGAGGAACACGTCCTGGACGACGTCCTCGGCGAGGGTGTCGTCGGCCAGGATGCGGCGCGCCAGGGCGAACGCCGGCCGGCGGAACCGGTCGTAGAGGTCGTCGACAGCACCCCGCTCGCCGGCGCGCACCCGCGACACGAGGTCCGCGTCACCGGAGTCGCCCTCCGGACGTCGTGCCGGGCGCGTCACGGCTCCCATCGTCACACGGCGCGTTCGTGCGCTGCAGTCACCTCGGTTCACCGCGCCGGGACGGCTCCGGCGGGAGCACCCGGACGGGCGACACGCCCGGGGAGGAGAGCGCGCAACATCCGGCGGCCCCGGTCGTTCTACACGTCATGGCCCACCGAGCTCCCCTCGGGTACACCGTCCCCACGACGCTGCACCTGGTCGGTCCGACGTCCTGGACCGAGGTCCCCGCGGTCCTCCGCTACGCGGTGGACGACCCGTTCGCCGTGCGCATCGGTTTCGGGGACGCCGACGACGGGGCCGACGACGGCATCACCTGGCTGCTCGGCCGCGAGCTGCTCGCCGCCGGCCTCGAGCGCCCCGCCGGGGACGGCGACGTGCGCCTGTGGCCGGCCCGCACCAGCGGCGACGTCCTGTACCTGCACCTGCGCGCGCCCTCGGGCGAGGCGCTGTTCGAACTGTCGCGGGCGACGGTGGCCGCCTTCCTGCAGCGGACCGAGACGCTGGTGCCCACCGGTCAGGAGACGGCCGCTCTCGGCGTCGACGAGGAGCTGGCCGCCCTGCTGTCCAACGGCGGCGCCGACCCCGGAGCGCGCTGACCTGCGGGGGACCCCCCGTGAAGGGGCTCCCCGAGGTCGGGTATGGTTCCCTCCGTACGACAGCAACGCGGACGTGGCTCAGTTGGTAGAGCATCACCTTGCCAAGGTGAGGGTCGCGGGTTCGAATCCCGTCGTCCGCTCGGGACCTCGGGCGCTGGTCGCGAGACCGGCGCCCGTGTGTGCGGTGGAGTGGCCGAGAGGCGAGGCAACGGCCTGCAAAGCCGTCTACACGGGTTCAAATCCCGTCTCCACCTCGCCTCCGCGCCGGTGGAGCGGGCCGGTCGGCAGACCGGACTCGGGCGATTGGCTCAGTGGTAGAGCGCTACCTTGACACGGTAGAGGTCACTGGTTCGAACCCAGTATCGCCCACACCAGCAGGGCCCCAGGTCGTCGACCTGGGGCCCTGATCCGTTCCCGGGGTCATCTCCTCCCGGAGCTCCGGCAGGCGGTCGGCCGCCCGGCGGGCGTCGCGGAGCCGCCGGTCAGGGGTCACCGGCCGTTCCCCTGGTGCGCGGGAGGACGCGCTCGGTCCAGAAGCGGTCCACCTGCTCGGCCAGCCCCTCGGGTCCGCCGCTGTTGTCCAGGACGACGTCGGCCACCGCCCGCCGCTGCTCGTCGGTGGCCTGGGCGGCGATCCGAGCACGCGCGTCGTCCTCGCCGAGGCCCCGCAGGACCAGCCGGGCCACCCGGGTCCCGAGGTCGGTCTCGACGACGAGCACCAGGTCGTGCGCGCCGGCCTGCCCGGTCTCCACCAGCAGCGGCACGTCCTGGACGACGACGGCGTCCGGGTCGGCCTGCTCGATGACCTCCCGCGCCCTCGCCCGCACCAGCGGGTGCACGATGCCGTCCAGGCGCGCCCGGGCCTGGGGGTCGGCGAAGACGATCGACGCCAGCGCGGCCCGGTCCAGCGAGCCGTCGGCGGCGAGCACGCCGGGCCCGAAGGCGCCGACGACGGCCGCGAGACCCGGCGTGCCCGGCTCGACGACCTCACGGGCGATGCGGTCGGCGTCGACGACCACCGCGCCGCGGGCCGCGAGCAGTGCCGCCACCGTGCTCTTGCCCGACCCGATCCCACCGGTCAACCCGATCCGCAGCATGCACGGACGGTAGCCAGCACGCCGTCCGCGGTCACGGACGGGTAACAGCCGTCCGTCCTGCCCGGCGCGTCGCACCAGTCACACCCGTCACAGCTCATAACGTCCGCCTCGGCGATCCCCCGCCAGACCGCAGCCCAGGAAGGCAGGCACCCCGATGTCGCAGACCCGCACCGCTCCCCCGTCGGTCGCTCCGCGCTCGCGCGCCGCCGGCCGGCACCGGATGGGGAGCGCGGGCGGGATCCGGGTAGCCGACCTGCCGGCCGTCCGCGAGCGCCTGGCCCTGCGCGAGGCGGCTCCGTCGCGCCGCACCTTCCTCCGCTGGCTGCTCGACGCCGCGCCCGCCGGCCGGCACACCTGGCAGGGCCTGGCCGCCGCCGGCGGCCGGCCGCGCTCGGCCTTCGCGATCATCCTCAGCCTCTGAGCCGCGGCGCCCGCCCGGTCGGGGAAGCCGGGCGGGCGCCGCTCCCCCTGTCCGTCCCCGGACACGACGGAGGCCCAGGACCTCGCAGGTCCTGGGTCTCCGTCGTCTCTGCGACCGTCAGCGTGCGGTCAGCAGGTCACTCCCCACCGGCGAGCTTGGCCCGCAGTGCGGCGAGTGCCTCGTCGCTGGCCAGCGTGCCGCCCGACGGAGCCTCGGGGCTGGCCGTGTCACCGCCGGAGGAGTAGTTGCCACCGGCCGCAGCCTCCGCGTCGGCCTCGCGGGCCGCGGCGATCTGCTTGCGGTGCGCCTCGAAGCGGGCCTGGGCCTCGGCGTACTGCCGCTCCCACGTCTCGCGGGCCTCGTCGTAGCCCTCGAGCCACTCCCCGGTCTCCGGGTCGAAGCCCTCGGGGTAGATGTAGTTGCCCTGGTCGTCGTAGGCCGCGGCCATGCCGTAGGCGGCGGGGTCGAACTGCTCCTCGTCGCCGACGACGCCCTCGTTGGCCTGCTTGAGCGACAGCGAGATCCGGCGCCGGTCGAGGTCGATGTCGATGACCTTGACCAGGATCTCGTCGCCGACCTGCACGACCTGCTCCGGGATCTCCACGTGCCGCTCGGCCAGCTCGGAGATGTGGACCAGGCCCTCGATGCCCTCGTCGACCCGGACGAACGCGCCGAAGGGCACCAGCTTGGTGACCTTGCCCGGCACGACCTGGCCGATCTGGTGGGTGCGGGCGAACTGACGCCACGGGTCCTCCTGCGTCGCCTTCAGCGACAGGGAGACCCGCTCGCGGTCGAGGTCGACGTCGAGGACCTCGACGGTGACCTCCTGGCCCACCTCGACGACCTCGGAGGGGTGGTCGATGTGCTTCCAGGACAGCTCGGAGACGTGCACGAGGCCGTCCACGCCGCCCAGGTCGACGAACGCGCCGAAGTTGACGATCGAGGAGACGACGCCGGTGCGCACCTGGCCGCGGGCGAGCTTGTTGAGGAACTCGCTGCGGACCTCGGACTGCGTCTGCTCCAGCCACTGCCGGCGGGACAGGACGACGTTGTTGCGGTTCTTGTCGAGCTCGATGATCTTCGCCTCGAGCTCGCGGCCCACGTAGGGCTGCAGGTCGCGGACGCGGCGCATCTCGACCAGCGAGGCGGGGAGGAACCCGCGCAGGCCGATGTCGAGGATGAGACCGCCCTTGACGACCTCGATGACGGTGCCGGTGACGACCTCGTCGGCTTCCTTCTTGGCCTCGATCGTGCCCCAGGCGCGCTCGTACTGGGCGCGCTTCTTGGACAGGATCAGGCGGCCTTCCTTGTCCTCCTTCTGGAGGACGAGGGCTTCCACCTCGTCGCCGACCTTGACGACCTCGTTGGGGTCGACGTCGTGCTTGATGGACAGCTCGCGCGAGGGGATGACGCCCTCGGTCTTGTAGCCGATGTCCAGCAGCACCTCGTCCCGGTCGACCTTGACGATGACGCCTTCGACGATGTCGCCGTCGTTGAAGTACTTGATCGTCTGGTCGATCGCGGCGAGGAAGTCCTCGGCGGTGCCGATGTCGTTCACCGCGATCTGGGGGGTGCTGTCAGGACGGACCTGGGTGGAGGTCATGTGGTCGAGTGCTCCGGACGGGGGGTGCGTAGGGACGGGGGTACCGCGGCCGGGTGACCGCGGGTGGCGGGGAGAGCCGGCGCGGGCCGATCCCTTGCGGGTACAGCACTGACAGACCTCTGGCGCTGCTCCATGGTACGGACGCGAGCGCACGCGGGTCCACCTGGGTGGGCGACCTCCGCCCACCCTCCGCGGCGTGTCACGATCGGCGTGTCATGCCCCCGCCGCCCGCTCTCCCCCTCGGTCCCGACGGCTACCCCGCGGCCGGGGGCGTCGAGCGCCGCACCGCCGGGACGGCCGAGTCGGTGCGCGCGAACCGCGGCTGGTGGGACGCCGCGGCGCCGGCCTACCTCGCCGAGCACGGCGATGACCTGGGCGACGTCGACTTCCTCTGGTGCCCGGAGGGACTGCGCGAGGCCGAGGCGCACCTGCTCGGCGACGTCGCCGGGCGGCGGGTGCTCGAGGTCGGCTGTGGCTCGGCGCCCTGCGCCCGGTGGCTGCGCCGCGCCGGCGCCGACGTCGTCGCCCTCGACCTCTCCGCCGGGATGCTGGCCCGTGCCGCCGGGCTCGGCCGCGCCACCGGGATCGGCGTCCCCCTGCTGCAGGCCGACGTCGGCGCGCTGCCGCTGGCCGGTGCCTCGTTCGACGTCGTCTGCTCGGCGTTCGGCGGGCTGCCGTTCGTCGCCGACGTCGAGGGCGCCCTGGCCGAGGTCGCGCGGGTGCTGCGGCCGGGCGGGCGGGTGGCCGCCTCGGTGAACCACCCGTTCCGCTGGCCGCTGCCGGACTCCCCCGACCCCGACGACCTGTGCGTCGTGTCGTCCTACTTCGACCGCCGCCCCTACGTGGAGACCGACGGCGAGGGGGGCACCGTCTACGTCGAGCACCACCGCACCGTCGGTGACTGGGTGCGCGCCGTCGTCGGTGCCGGGCTGGTCCTCGACGACCTGGTCGAGCCGGAGTGGACGCCGGGCCGCACGCAGGTGTGGGGCCAGTGGTCGCCGGCCCGCGGGGCCCTGGTCCCGGGCACGCTCGTCCTGGTGGCGCACCGACCCTGACCCTCGACCTGAGCTCGACGGTCAGCCCTGCGGCTGGGCGGCGAGCCAGCGGTCCGCCGCCCGTGCGCCGCGCAGCCGGACGACGACCAGCCCACGCGTCCGCGCGGCGGCACGGAACGCCACGGCGTTGCTCCGCCGGATCGCCGCGAACCCCCGTCCGTTCACGACCCACAGCGGGTGCGACGGCCGCGCCCAGTTCCGCACCTGCTCGGTGTTGCCGTTGTAGAGCGGTCGCCGGTCCACCGCCCGCACGACGGTGCGGCGGGCCAGCCGCCCCGCGACCAGCCACCAGGGGTGGTCCAGCCAGACGACTGCCTCGGCGGCGGCGAGCAGCCGCGGCTGCACCGACGGGTACTGGTACTCCGTCACCCACCGGCCCGAGGCGAGCAGGGCGTCGACGTCGGCCTCGAACTCCGGACGCGGCACCCAGCCGGGCCCGTGGAACAGCGCGTCCATCTCGGTGTGCGGCAGGCCGAGCCGCCGGGCGAGCTCACGGGCCAGCGTCGTCTTGCCCGCACCGGGGCTGCCGGCGACCAGGACCCGCTGCACGCCCAGGGGCAGCGGCCCGGCCCCGGTGCAGGGGCCCGTGCCGAGCGTGCGGGGCACGGGGGGCACCGGGGTCCTCTCCTCAGTGGGCGGCGGCGTCCCAGCTGGCGCCCAGGCCGACCGAGACCTCCAGCGGGACCGACAGCCGCGCGGCCCCGGCCATCTCGCGGCGGACCAGGGTCTCCAGCGCCTCCCGCTCCCCCGGCGCCACCTCGAGCACGAGCTCGTCGTGCACCTGCAGCAGCATCCGCGAGGACAGCCCCTCGGCCTCGATCGCGCGCTCGACGCCCAGCATGGCCACCTTGATGACGTCGGCGGCCGACCCCTGGATCGGGGCGTTGAGCGCCATCCGCTCGGCCATCTGACGCCGCTGGTGGTTGTCGCTGGTGAGGTCGGGCAGGTAGCGCCGGCGGCCCAGCGTCGTCTCGGTGTACCCGGTCTGCCGGGCGTCGTCGACCACGCCGTCGAGGTACTCGCGGATCCCGCCGAAGCGCTCGAAGTAGGCGTGCATCTGCTCGCGCGCCTCCTCCGGGGAGATCCGCAGCTGCTGGGCGAGCCCGTAGGCGGAGAGCCCGTAGGCCAGGCCGTAGCTCATCGCCTTGATCCGCCGGCGCATCTCCGGGTCGACCTGATCGATCGGGATGTCGTAGGCCCGCGACGCGACGAAGGAGTGCAGGTCCTCCCCCGAGGTGAAGGCCTCGATCAGGCCGGCGTCCTCCGACAGGTGGGCCATGATCCGCATCTCAATCTGGCTGTAGTCGGCGGTCATCAGCGACTCGTAGCCCCGGCCGACGACGAAGGCCTGCCGGATGCGGCGACCCTCGGCGCTGCGGATCGGGATGTTCTGCAGGTTCGGGTCGATCGAGGACAGCCGGCCGGTGGCGGCGATCGTCTGCTGGAAGGTGGTGTGGATGCGGCCGCCGTCGTCGACCATCGGGATGAGCCCGTCGATGACCGTGCGCAGCCGGGTGACGTCGCGGTGGCGCAGCAGGTGCTCGAGGAACGGGTGCCCGGTCGAGGCCAGCAGCGAGGTCAGCGCCTCGGCGTCCGTGGTGTAACCGCTCTTGATCTTCTTGGTCTTGGGCAGGCCGAGCTCGTCGAAGAGCACCGCCTGCAGCTGCTTGGGCGAGCCCAGGTTGATCTCGCGGCCGATGACGGCGTAGGCCGCGGCGGCCGCGGCGGCCACGCCCTCGGCGAACTCGCGCTGCAGCTCGGTCAGCAGGTCGACGTCCACGGCGATGCCGCGCTGCTCCATGCCCGCCAGCACCCGGGTCAGCGGCAGCTCGATCTCCCCGAGGAGGTGGTCGCCGCCCTTCTGCCCGAGCACCTGCTCGAGCGCGTCGGAGAGGTCGTTGACCGCCACGGCCTTGAGGACGTCGGCGTGCGCGGCCTCGGCGGCGAGGTCGGCCTCGCTCGGGCCCATCCCGTCGAGGGTCAGCTGCGGCTCGGGCGCCGCGTCGTCCTTGAGCTCGCGCCTGAGGTAGCGGACGGCGAGGTCGGCGAGGTCGAAGGAGCGCTGCCCGGGCAGCGCGAGGTAGGCCGCGAGCGCGGTGTCGCTGACCAGGCCCTGCAGGTCCCAGCCGCGGGCCCACACCGCCAGCAGCGGCCCCTTGACGTCGTGCGCGACCTTCCCGGCGGCCGGGTCGGCCAGCCACGACGCCAGCGCCCGCTCGTCGGCGACGTCGAGGTCCGGGCCCACGTCGACGAAGACGGCGTGGTCGTCGCCCGCGGCCAGCGCCAGGCCGGTCAGCTCGCCGGTGCCCCGGCCCCACGTGCCCCGGAAGACGACGCCGGTGCGCCCGGTGCGGGCGTGCGCGTCCAGCCAGGCCGACAGCTGCCCGGCCGGGACGTCGTCGGCGGTGACGTCGAAGCCGCCGTCCACCTCGGGCTCGGCGCTGGTCAGCGTGGCGAACAGCCGGTCGCGCAGCACCCGGAACTGCAGGTTGTCGAAGAGGGTGTGCACCTCGTTGCGGTCCCACGCGCGGACGGCGAGGTCCTGCGGGCCGAGGTCGAGGGCCACCGAGCGGTCCAGCTCGGTGAGCCGGCGGTTCTGCAGCACCGACGACAGGTGCTCGCGCAGCTTCTCGCCGACCTTGCCCTTGACCGTGTCCACCCGGTCGACCAGCTCGTCGAGGGAGCCGTACTCGCGGACCCACTTGGCCGCGGTCTTCTCCCCCACGCTCGGGATGCTGGGCAGGTTGTCGCTCGGGTCCCCTCGCAGCGCGGCGAAGTCGGGGTACTGGGCCGGGCTGAGCCCGTACTTGGCCTCGACCTCCTCGGGGGTGAACCGGGTCAGGTCGGAGACGCCCTTGCGCGGGTAGAGGACGGTCACGTGCTCGTTGACCAGCTGCAGCGCGTCGCGGTCACCGGTGCAGATGAGCACGTCCATGCCCTGCTCGACGGCCTGCACGGTGAGCGTGGCGATGACGTCGTCGGCCTCGTAGCCGGGCGCGGTGATCACCGGGACGTGCAGCGCCGCGAGCACCTCCTGGATGAGGCTGACCTGGCCGCGGAAGTCGGTGGGGCTCTCGGTGCGGTTGGCCTTGTACTCGGCGTAGATCTCGCTGCGGAAGGTCTGCCGCCCGACGTCGAAGGCCACCGCCAGGTGCGTGGGCTGCTCGTCGCGCAGCACGTTGATCAGCATCGACGTGAAGCCGTAGACGGCGTTGGTCGGCTGGCCCGTCGTCGTGGAGAAGTTCTCCACCGGCAGGGCGAAGAAGGCCCGGTAGGCCAGCGAGTGCCCGTCGAGGAGCAGCAGCCGCGGCCGGGGCGGGGCGGGCTGGGCACCGGCGGACGGCGAGGCGGCGGGCGCGGAGGTGGTCACCGGAGCGGACATCGCCGCCGATCCTAGAGAAAGGACCCCGGTGCCCCCCACCGCTCGCACGCTCGCAGCGGGACCCTGCACCGGGGCCGCCACTACCCCCACCGCTCGCACGCTCGCAGCGGGACCCTGCACCGGGGCCGCCACTACCCCCACCGCTCGCACGCTCGGGTCGGCTCCCTGCAGCGGGGCCGCGGCTGGCTACCGTGCCGGGCGTGACGACGTCCCCCCCGGCCTGGATCCCCCAGGACGCGCGCAGCCCGCTCGACGACAAGCTCGGCATCGAGGTCGTCGACTACTCCCCCGACCGGCTGGTGGCGACGATGCCCGTGTCGGGCAACGAGCAGCCCTTCGGCCTGCTGCACGGGGGCGCCACCTGCTCGCTGGTGGAGACCATCGGCTCCTGGGCGGCCGTCATCGGGGCCGGCCCGGGCAACCGCGCCGTCGGCGTCGAGCTCAACGCCAGCTACCTGCGCCCGGCCACCGAGGGCACCGTCACCGCCGTCTGCACGCCGGTGCGCCGCGGCCGGACGCTGGCGACCTTCCTCATCGAGGTCACCGACGGGTGCGGCCGGCCCACCGCCAGCGCCCGGCTGACCTGCGCGATCGCGCCGGCCTGAGCCCGGCCCCCTCGCAGGGTCCCGCCGCGAGCCCGCGAGCGGTGGGGGTAGGGGTCCTCGTACCTGCGGCGGGCCTCAGGCCTCGGCGGTGGCGCCGAGGCCCGGGAGCACCCGCGGCAGGGGCCGGCGGTGGGGCACCTGCCGCCGCGGCGCGGGGACGCCCCCGCGCTGCCAGGCGGCCAGCGACCGGACCAGCGTCTCGCGGGGGACGATCCGGCGGGCGGTGAGCGGCGCGAAGCCCATGCGGGCGAAGAAGCGTTGCCGCTCGGCCTCGTGCCCGCCGACGGCGGCCACGACGTGGTCGGCGCCGACGTCCCCGGCGTGCGCCGCGGCCGCGGCCAGCAGCGCGGCCCCCACACCGCGGCGCCGGTGGTCGCGGTGGACGACGAGGTTGTCGACGGTGACCTGCGGGACGCCGAGCAGCGCCGACAGCGGGTCGAGCCCCAGCACGGCGAGCCCCACGGCCACCTCCCCCGTCCGCGCCGCACCCGGGTCGGGCGCGTTGGCCCCCGGGAGGACGGCGATCACGACGCGGTACCCCGGGTCGGCCAGCAGCCGGCGGAAACCCGCGGCGGCCGCGGCACCCGGTGTCTGCCCGGTGAGCACCCCCTCCGCGTGTGCCTCGACGCGGTGCTGGCGCACCAGCGCGAGGACGGCGGGCAGGTCGTCGGCACGCGCCGTGCGCGTCACCACGCGGGACCGCTGACCGGTTCCTGACACGGGAGCCCTCCCCTGGACGGTGGGAGGAGCGTGCACCCGGGCCGCCCGCCGACCGGGCCGACGCGCCGGTCGTGGGACGGGAGTGACACCGCGGGCGTGTCGCGCTTCGGTCACAGCTCGGCGACAGGGAACGGCGACGCAACGGGCCTGGGTTACCGTCCGGGCTCCACTGCCACGACCTGGGAGGTTGTGTGAGGCACCCGTCAGCCCGTGCCGGGCGGACCGGGGAGGCCCGGAGCGCGATCCGCTCCGGCCCCGGGACGGCCGCGCACAAGGTGCTGCTGCGGCTCCTGCTGGTCCTCGTCGCCGCGACCGGCCTGGTCGTCCTGGTCCCCGGGACCGCGAGCGCCCAGGGGGGCGAGCAGGTCATCGGAACGCTGCAGACCAGTCGCAGCGGCCCGATCGAGGGCGTCGAGGTGACGGTCGCGACCGCCACCGGCGACGAGGTCGACAGCGTCGAGACCGACGAGGACGGCCGGTTCGCCATCGACGTCCCCGGGCCCGGCCAGTACACCGTCTCCATCGACGCCGAGGAACTGCCCGACGGCGTCGTGCTCACCGGCGAGGACAGCCGGACGGTCACCGTCGACGCCGGACGGCGCCAACCGGTGCAGTTCGGCCTCAACGACGGCAGCCAGGGCGCCGGCAGCGGCAACGTCGAGGCCGTCCAGCTGCTCGTCGACGGGCTGCGCTTCGGCCTGCTGATCGCGATCTCCGCGGTCGGCCTGTCGCTGATCTTCGGCACCACCGGGCTGACCAACTTCGCCCACGGCGAGCTGGTCACCATCGGCGCGCTGTTCGCCTGGTGGGTCAACACCGGCCTCGGCGTGCCGATCATCCCGGCGGGGATCATCGCGATGATCGGCGGCGCGGCCTTCGGCGCGCTCAACGAGCTGGGTCTGTGGCGGCCGCTGCGCCGGCGCGGCACGGGGCTGATCGCCGCGCTCGTCGTCTCCATCGGCCTGTCGCTGCTGCTGCGCTACATCATCCAGATCGTGTACGGCGGGTTCTCCAACCCCTACTCGGGGCTCGGCACCTCGCGAGCGGTCGACTACGGCCTGTTCCGCCTGACCAACCAGTCGCTGGTGTCGATCGTCATCTCGATCGTCGTCCTGGTGCTGGTCGCGGTCATGCTGCAGCGCACGAAGATCGGCAAGGCGATGCGGGCCGTGTCCGACAACCGCGACCTCGCGGCGTCCTCGGGCATCAACGTGAACCGGGTGATCCTGGTCGTCTGGATGATGGGTGGCGCCCTGGCCGCGCTCGGCGGCGTGCTGCTCGGCCTGTCCGACCAGGTCCGCTGGGACATGGGCTTCCAGCTGCTGCTGCTCATGTTCGCCGGGGTCACCCTCGGCGGTCTGGGCACCGCCTACGGCGCCCTCGTCGGCAGCGTCATCGTCGGCGTCTTCGTGCAGATGTCGACGCTGGTCATCCCGAACGACGTCAAGTACGTCGGCGGGCTGCTGCTCCTCATCGTCATCCTCGTCATCCGGCCCCAGGGGATCCTGGGCAGCCGCGCACGGATCGGCTGAGCCATGGGCGACCTCCTCAACGCACTGGCCGTCGCCGGCAAGTCGGCGTTCGGCTTCCAGGCGGTGTTCTTCGCGCTGCTGGCCATCGGCCTCAACGTGCACTTCGGCTACACCGGCCTGCTCAACTTCGGGCAGATCGGGTTCGCGATGCTCGGCGGCTTCGGCATCGCCATCTCGGTGACCCAGTGGGGGCTGCCGTTCTGGCTGGGCGTGCTCATCGGCATCGCCGCCGCCGTCGTCCTGGCGCTGCTGCTCGGCCTGCCGACGCTGCGGCTGCGGGCCGACTACCTGGCCATCGCCACCATCGCCGCGGCCGAGGGGCTCAGACTGCTCTTCCGGTCGGTGTCGGCCAGCCCCGTCACCGGGGGCACCCGCGGGCTGGCCGCGTTCAACGGCGCCTTCATCGGCCTCGCACCGTGGGACACCAGCCGCCGCTACCCGATCCTCGGCACCCGCTGGAGCGGCGGCGAGCTGTGGGTGGCCCTCGTGGGCTGGCTGCTGGTCGGCCTGCTGTGCCTGCTCGTGTGGCTGCTCATGCGCAGCCCGTGGGGGCGGGTGCTCAAGGCGATCCGCGAGGACGAGGACGCCGTCCGCGCCCTGGGCAAGAACGTCTACCTGTACAAGATGCAGTCGCTGGTGCTCGGCGGCGTCATGGGCGCCCTCGGTGGCATGGTCTACGTGGTGGCCACCGGCGCGGCGAACCCGGACCAGTTCCAGAACGCCAACACCTTCCTGGCCTACACCGTGCTCATCCTGGGCGGCGCCGCGCGCGTGCTCGGCCCGGTCGTGGGCGCGGTCATCCTGCTGTTCGTGATCCAGTTCGCCGACACCGGTCTGCGGGCACTGATCACCAACGGCGTCATCCCGGAGGGGCTGCTGTCGGCCACCGACGTGGCGCAGATCCGGTTCGTCCTGGTGGGGCTGGGCCTGATGCTGCTGCTCGTCTTCCGGCCGCAGGGCATCTTCGGCGACCGACGAGAGGTGATGCTCGATGCCCGCTGAGAAGCAGCCCGCCGACGACACCCCCACCGGCGCGCACGCCGCGTCGCTGGACGTGGGCTCCCCGGCCGCCGGCCCGCCGCGGCGGGTGGCGCAGACCGCGCTGCGCGACGTCCCCTGGGAGGTGGGTGTCGCCAAGCCCGACCCGGTCGTCGTCGTCGAGAACGTCACCCGCACCTTCGGTGGCCTGACCGCGGTGTCCGTCGACCGCCTGGAGATCCAGCGGGGTGGCATCACCGGCCTCATCGGACCCAACGGCGCCGGCAAGACGACGCTGTTCAACCTGCTCACCGGGTTCGACCAGCCCAACACCGGCACGTGGAGCTTCGACGGCAAGCCGCTGGGCAAGCTGGCGCCGCACCAGGTCGCCCGGCTCGGCGTCGTCCGCACCTTCCAGCTCACCAAGGCGCTGTCCCGGCTCACCGTCCTGCAGAACATGCTGCTGGGCGCGCAGGGCCAGCGCGGCGAGAGCTTCCTGCGGGCGCTGGTGCCCGGCACCTGGCGCAAGCAGGAGACGGCCAACACCGAGAAGGCGATGGACCTGCTCCGGCGGTTCAAGCTCGACGCCAAGAAGGACGAGTTCGCCGGCACCCTCTCCGGCGGTCAGCGCAAGCTGCTCGAGATGGCCCGCGCGCTGATGAGCGACCCGAAGGTCGTCATGCTCGACGAGCCGATGGCCGGGGTGAACCCGGCGCTGACGCAGAGCCTGCTCGGCCACGTCAAGGACCTCCGCGAGGAGGGCATGACGGTCATCTTCGTCGAGCACGACATGGACGTCGTCCGCGACATCAGCGACTGGGTGGTCGTCATGGCCGCCGGCCGGGTGATCGCCGAGGGTCCGCCGGAGTCGATCAGCCAGAACCAGGCCGTCGTCGACGCCTACCTCGGCGCCCACCACGACGCGCCGCTCACCGTCGAGGAGGAGGACCGGGTCCTCGCCGAGGCGGAGGCGCGCATCGCCCGTGAGGAGCACGGCGAGGGCGAGGTCCTCGGGACCGACACCACCAGCACCGGGAAGGCCGACCGATGAGCGAGCCGCTGTTCGACGTCGACGAGTCCGGGGAGGACGTCACCCGGGCCGACGAGGCCGCCGCGGGCTCGACCGAGCTCACCCCCGCGGAGAAGGCGGCCACCCGCGAGGAGCACCTGCGGCTGGCCGAGGGTGCCCTGGTGCGCGCCGACGACCTGGTCGCCGGTTACGTGCCCGGGGTCAACATCCTGCGCGGCTGCGACTTCTACCTGCAGGACGGCGAGCTCGTCGGCATCATCGGCCCCAACGGGGCCGGGAAGTCGACGCTGCTCAAGACGCTGTTCGGGCTCATCCCGGTCCGGTCGGGGAACGTGACGCTGCGCGGTGAGGACATCACCTCGGCCCCCGCGCACCGGCTGGTGTCCCTCGGCGTCGGCTACGTGCCGCAGAACAACAACGTGTTCCCCTCGCTCACCATCGAGGAGAACATGCAGATGGGCGTCTACCTGCGGTCGAAGACGTTCAAGGAGCGCTTCGAGTACGTCGTCGACCTGTTCCCGCTGCTCGGCGAGCGGCGCAAGGGCAAGGCCGGCTCCCTGTCGGGCGGCGAGCGGCAGATGGTCGCCATGGGCCGCGCGCTGATGATGGACCCGTCGGTGCTGCTGCTCGACGAGCCGTCCGCGGGCCTCTCACCGGCCTACCAGGACGAGGTGTTCATCCGCTGCCGGCGGATCAACGCGACCGGCGTCTCGATCATCATGGTCGAGCAGAACGCCCGTCGCTGCCTGCAGATCTGCGACCGCGGCTACGTGCTCGACCAGGGCCGCAACGCCTACACCGACACCGGCCGCTCGCTGATGACCGACCCGAAGGTCATCGAGCTCTACCTGGGGACCCTCGCCAAGGCGACGTGAACGCCTG
>NZ_JBFNXQ010000058.1:0-34199 GCF_041018925.1 Geodermatophilus maliterrae | reverse complement strand
GGCCACCTCGCTGGCCCGGGCCGCCGCCGAGCGGGACGAGCTGGCCCGGCAGCGCACCGCCCGCGAGGCCGAGCTGCTCGAGGTCCGCACGCGGGTCCGCACGGCGACGGCGGAGCTCGAACGGCTCACCGACGAGGTGCACCGCGACGAGGTGGCCCGCGCCGAGCAGCGGTTGCGCATCGAGGCGCTGGAGGAGCGGGCCGCCGAGGAGTTCGGGGTGGACCTGCCCACGCTGGTGGCCGAGTACGGGCCGGCCGCGCCGGTGCCGCCGACGCCGGCGCAGGTGGCCGCCGCACAGGCCGCGGGGGAGCCCGAGCCGGAGCCGGTGCCCTACGACCGCGCCGTCCAGGAGCGCCGCGCCGCTCAGGCCGAGCGCGACCTGGCCACCCTCGGCAAGGTCAACCCGCTGGCGCTGGAGGAGTTCGCGGCGCTGGAGGAGCGGCACACGTTCCTCGCCACCCAGCTCGAGGACCTCAAGGCCACGCGACGCGACCTGCTCACCGTCGTCCGGGAGGTCGACGGGCGCATCCACGACGTCTTCGCCGCCGCGTACGCCGACGTCGCCCGCGAGTTCGAGGGCGTGTTCGCCACGCTGTTCCCCGGCGGTCAGGGCCGGCTGGTGCTCACCGACCCCGAGGACATGCTCACCACCGGCGTGGAGATCGAGGCCCGCCCGCCCGGCAAGAAGGTCAAGCGGCTCTCCCTGCTGTCCGGCGGCGAGCGCTCGCTGACCGCCGTCGCCCTGCTCGTGGCGATCTTCCGCGCCCGGCCGTCGCCGTTCTACGTCCTCGACGAGGTCGAGGCCGCCCTCGACGACGTCAACCTGGGCCGGCTGCTCACCCTGGTCGAGCAGCTGCGGTCGACGTCGCAGCTCATCGTCATCACCCACCAGAAGCGGACGATGGAGATCGCCGACGCGCTCTACGGCGTGAGCATGCGCGGCGACGGCATCACCGGCGTCATCAGCCAGCGCCTGCGCGAACCCGACCCCGTCTGAACCCGTGGACCTCCGCGGAGGTGGACGGGCTCACACTCCGGAGGGGACGAGCAGGTCGACCGCCAGGGGGAGGTGGTCCGACGCGCCGCCGCCGTCGAGCACCCGCGCGCCGGCCACCCCGATGCCGGGCGTCACCCACACCTGGTCGATCCGCACGTGCGGCGCGCGCGCCGGGTGGGTCAGGCCCTCCTCGCGCTGCCAGAACCGCCAGCGGGCCTGGTCGTCGCGCTCGGCTGCCAGCTCCCAGGCGTCGGCGAAGCTCTGGCGCAGCGGCGCCAGCTCCGGGGCGTCGGGCCCGGCGTTGAGGTCGCCGACGACGACGCCGGTCGCCATCGGCTCGGTGAACAGGTCGCGCAGCAGGGCGGCCTGCTCGGCGCGCTCGGCCGCCGACCGCGTGGACAGGTGGGTGGTGGTCACCCACAGCGCACCGCCGTCGAGCTCCACCAGCGTCCGCAGCGCGCTGCGCGGCTCGCCGCCACCGGGCAGCCGGTGCACGTCGCTGACCAGGATCGGCAGCCGCGAGAGCAGCGCGTTGCCGTACTGACGGCGGGGCGCGTCGCCCGGCCGCGGCTCGTCGATGGCCGGGCCCCACGCCAGCTGCATGTCCAGCGCCCGCGACAGCAGCACCGCCTGGTCGACGTCCTCGCTGCGGTCGCCGAAGTGGCTGTCGACCTCCTGCAGGCAGATCACGTCGGCGTCGGCGGCCGCGAGCACCTTCGCCAGCCGCGCGAGGTCGTGCCGGCGGTCGTCGCCCACGCCGTGGTGGGTGTTGAAGGTGACCAGGCGGACCGGGATGGGCGGCTGGTCGGGTCCGGGCGCTGGCTTGGTCACGCCCGCGAGCCTGTCACCCGGCAGGAGCCGTCGCAGCGGGCACCGGGTCGGCCGTCCTGCCGGCCATGGTGCCGGCGGTCGTGTCGCCGGCCGTGTCGGCGGCCGTACCGGCCAGCGGCAGGTCCAGCACCTGGTGCAGGCCGTCGTCGCCGTCGGGACGGTGGTCGCTCACGTGCAGCACGAAGCGCGCCTGCCGGCCATCCAGGACCAGCTCGCCGACCTGGTTGCCGAAGTAGGGCCCGGCCGCCTTGGCCCACTCGACGGAGGTCGGGCGGACGCGGGCCATCCGCGCGATCGTCCCGGTGAGCCGCCGGGCCCAGCGGCTCCAGCCGATGCGGAAACCCACCCGGATCGGGTGCGGCGCCTGGTTGTGCAGCGGGGAGACGGTGAGCTGGTGGACCCGCGCCGCCAGGCCGCCGGGGTCGACGACCTCGGCCGCGTAGGCGTGGTGGACGTCGCCGGAGAGGACCACCGCCGTCGACGGTGCCCGGCCGTGCTCGCCGCGGGCCACGGCCAGCAGCGCGGTGGCGAGCCGGTCGAAGGAGTGCCCGAACGCCGCCCAGTGCTCCAGGTCGGCGGCCTGCCGCAGCGCCTCGGCCAGCCGGCCCAGCGGCCGGCCCTCGTGCCGCACCGCCAGCGCCTCGTTCCACCGCTCGATCGAGTCGATGGCGTGGGGGAGCAGCCAGGGCAGCGACGTGCCGATCAGCAGGTGCTCGACGCCGTCCTCGACCGCCTGGCGCATCGCCGCCTCGATCCAGGCGAACTCCTCGTCGTCGACCATCCGGCGGGCCTGCTCGTCGAGCACCCGGCCCGCCCGGCTGTCGACCATGAGCAGCCGTGCCTCGCCCCAGTGGCGCACGTAGCTCCAGCGCACGGTGTGCGGGTCGCGGTCGGCGGCCAGCGCCATCTCCCGCAGCACCGGCTCCGCGTCGGCGTCGGCGGCCAGGGCCTGCACCGCCTGCCAGGTCGTGTTCTGCGCCAGCTCCTGCGGGCTGAGGTTGCCCAGGTGCTGGTAGACCCAGTAGCTGACCAGTCCGCCGGCGATCCGCTCGTCCCACCAGTCCGTGGCCGTGGTCTTCCTGCGCCAGGCGGCCGAGGTGTTCCAGTCGTCGATCATCTCGTGGTCGTCGAAGACCATCGACGAGGGGATGGTCGACAGCAGCCACCGCACCTGCGGGTCGCTCCAGGACTCCGCGTAGAGGCGCGTGTACTCCTCCATGCCCTGCACCTGGCCGTCCTCGGGCACCTGCTCGCCGCGGCGCAGGCCGAGCCACGAGCGGGTCGCCGTCGTCAGCTCGTCGGCGTAGACCTGGTCGCCGAGCAGCACCAGCGCGTCGGGCCACTCGTCCTCGGGCTGGCTGGCGACCCGCTCGGCGTAGGCGTCCAGGGCGTCGGGCGGGATGCCCTCGGTGACGTCGACGGTGGTCAGCGCGGCGTAGCGGCAGGAGCCGAACGCCAGCCGGAAGGGCCCGGGCCGGCCGGGCGTGCGGATCCGGCTGGGCGGGAACGGCGAGGACTCCTCCGGCCACACCCGGGCGCCGTCGAGGCGCACCTCGTACGGCGTCGTGCTGCCCGGCTCCAGGTCCTCGACCAGGACCAGCGCGTAGAAGTGGCCGCCGACGCGGAAGGTGCGCACGGTCCGGCCGAGCACCTCGACCTCGCACGGGCGGTCGGTCTCCACCCACACGGTCGCCGAGACCGGGTCGACGTGCCGCAGGAGCGGACCGAGCATGAGGGCGGGGGTGTCCCCGGTGGACAGCGGCATGCCTCCAGACTGTCCCACCGACCTGGGTTCCGCCCAGACCCTGCTGTGCGGGGGCTGGGAGACTGGCGGGCATGGAGTTCGTGCTCATCGCCATCGCGATCGTCCTGGTGGCCCTGGTGGCGGGGGTGGGCCTGCTCGTCGGCCGCGGCCGGCGCACCACCCGACTCGACGACGACGCGGCCGCGGGCACGACGCTCACCCGCCCGCGGCCACCCGCCGCGCCGCCGGTCGAGCAGCCGCCGCCCGCCGGCGCCACCGCGTCGGGTCTGGGCCTGGCGCCGGCCGACCCGGACGCGGTCTCGCCCGAGGCGCCGCCCTCGGTCGAGCTGCCGCCCGCGGTCCCCGAGCCGGACCTGGTCTTCGAGACCCCGCTGCCCTCGGCCGGCCGGCTGGTCCGGCTGCGCTCCCGGCTGGCCCGCTCGCAGTCCTCGCTGGGCCGCGGCCTGCTCACCGTCCTGGCCCGCGAGCGGCTGACCGAGGACGACTGGGAGGAGGTCGAGGAGACCCTGCTGGCCGCCGACGTCGGCGTCGCGGCCACCACGCAGATCGTCGAGCGGCTGCGCACCCAGTCGATGGTGCTGGCCACCGCCTCCCCGGCGGACCTGCGGGCGCTGCTCGTGCGCGAGCTGACCGCCGTCCTCGGCCCCGACCTCGACCGCACCCTGCGCACCGACCGGCGCGAGGGCCGCCCCGGCGTCGTCCTCGTCGTCGGGGTGAACGGCGCGGGGAAGACGACGACGGTCGGCAAGATCGCCCGCGTGCTCGTCGGCGACGGCAGGAGCGTCGTCCTGGGGGCCGCCGACACGTTCCGCGCCGCAGCCGCCGACCAGCTAGAGACCTGGGGCGAGCGGGTGGGCGTGCTCACCGTCCGCGGCCGCGAGGGCGCCGATCCCGCGTCGGTGGCCTTCGAGGCGGTGCGCACCGGCGTCGAGGCCGAGGTCGACACCGTCGTCGTCGACACCGCCGGGCGGCTGCACACCAAGTCCGGCCTGATGGACGAGCTCGGCAAGATCAAGCGGGTCGTGGAGAAGCAGAGCCCGGTCACCGAGGTGCTGCTGGTCCTCGACGCCACCACCGGCCAGAACGGCATCGTGCAGGCGCGCGTGTTCACGCAGGCCGTCGACGTCACCGGCGTCGTCCTCACCAAGCTCGACGGCACCGCCAAGGGCGGCATCGTCGTCTCCGTGCAGCGCGAGCTCGGCATCCCGGTCAAGCTCATCGGCCTGGGAGAGGGCGCCGACGACCTGGCGCCGTTCGAGCCGGAGGCCTTCGCGGAGGGCCTGGTCGGGGGAGCCGACTAGGCCTGCGCGGACTCCGGGGGGAGCTCGACCGCGTAGGACCGGATCGTGGCCACCCGGCCGTCCCGGAACTCGTAGACGTCGCAGGAGGACACGCGGCCGGTCCGGCCGTCGACACCCACGTAGCGGGTGACGGTGTCCACCGCGACGACGTCGCCGTCACCGGCCACGACGAACCGCTCGAACTCCGCCGCCCCCTCGCCCAGCTCGGCGAGGGTCCCCTCGCAGGCGTCCACCACGGCCTGCCGGCCGACGAGGGTGTCCTGACCGACGAGGTCCCAGCGGACGTCGTCGGCGAGGGCGGGGTAGGCGTCGGTGAAGCGGTGCCCGGAGAAGGCCTCGGCGACGCCGCGCGTGCTGCTGCTCATCGCAGCAGGGTCCTAGGAGATCTCGGGCCGGGCCAGTCCCTCGGACCACTTCTGCTCGATGCGGCCGAACCGCCACACCGCGACGGCCACCGCCCACGTGAGCAGGAAGAGCCCGACGATGGCGAAGCCGACGAACTCGAGGTCCAGCGAGGCCAGCCACACCAGGGGCGCCGTCTCGAGCTGCAGCCGCTCGACGAGCAGTCCGACGAGCACCAGGGTGCCGATGACGAGGGCGACCGTCACCGACAGGACCGTGATGGTCAGGTTGTAGAACACCTTGCGGACCGGCCGGAGGAACGCCCAGCCGTAGGCCCGGGACATGAGGACGCCGTCGGCGGTGTCGAACAGGCTCATCCCGGCGGCGAAGAGGACCGGCAGCACCAGGATCGCGTACCAGGGCAGCACGAAGGCCGCCGAGCCGGCGGCGAGCACGAGCAGGGCCACCTGGGTCGCGGTGTCGAAGCCCAGGCCCATGAGCAGCCCGACGGGGTAGAGGTGCCAGGCCCGGCTGACCCGGCGGGTCACGCGGCCGAGCAGCCGGGCGAGGAACCCGCGGTTGTGCAGGTGGTGCTCGAGCTCGGCCTCGTCGTACCGCCCGGAGCGCATGCGGCGGAAGACCCGGGCGATGCCCACGGCCGAGCTCAGGTTCATCAGGCCGATGAGCAGCAGGAACGTGCCGGCCACCAGCGTCCCGACCAGGCCGAGCGTCTGACCGACCGAGGAGTCCTCGTCCTGGACGACGCCGGCGACCGAGCGGACGCCGGCCACCAGCAGCAGGCTCGCGACGAAGACGACCGAGGAGTGCCCGAGGGAGAACCAGAAGCCGGCGCTCACCGACGGCTTGCCCTCGTCGACCAGCTTGCGGGTCGTGTTGTCGATCGAGGCGATGTGGTCGGCGTCGAAGGCGTGCCGCACCCCGAGCATGTAGGCGGTCAGGCCGACGCCGACCCCGAGCACGCCCGTGCTGCCCAGCTGGTACTCCGCGGGCGCGACCGCGAGCACGAGGACGCCCCACCCGACCACGTGCAGCAGGAGCACGAAGGCGGTCATCCCCCCGATGGACCGCCACTCGGCCCGGCTGAAGCCCTCCGTCCGGGCGCGGACGGCCGCCACCCCGGACGGGGCGGACACGGTGGGAGCGGGCACGCTGCCTCCTCGGGATCCGGCGGGTCGAGCCGCAGCGACCTTATTGCACACGAGTTGCAACTGCACACCTGTCGCATCAGGTGGGGGCGCGGGGTGTGGCCACGGCCGGCGCGGCGGCGTGGCAACACGGCCGACACACGACACGGGGACACGCGGCGCGGAGTTCACCGTCCGGAAACAGGCGGACGTCGGCCCCCGAAACACCGGCCCGGCACGGTGAACGCCGCAACGCCCACCACCGCCGGCCCACCACGGCTGGTGGCGGGCGCACCGAGCCACACCCCCGGGCCCCTCTCGGTCCCGGGTCCGTCCTGTGGCCCCGCCACACCACACCGTCAGGAGGTTGCCGTGGACACCGGCGACACCGCCTGGGTCCTGATCAGTGCCGCCCTGGTGCTGTTCATGACCCCCGGTCTGGCGCTCTTCTACGGCGGCATGGTCCGCGCGAAGAGCGTCCTCAACATGATGATGATGAGCTTCGGGGCGCTCGCGCTGATCAGCGTGCTCTGGGTGCTCTACGGCTACTCGATGGCCTTCGGCGACGACGTCGGCGGCGGCCTGCTGGGCGACCCGTTCGAGTTCTTCGGCCTGTCCTCGCTCATCGGCACCGCCGGTCTCGAGGGCGCCTTCGCGCCGGACAACCTGGTCTTCACGATCCCGTCGCTGGCCTTCGTCGGCTTCCAGGGCGTCTTCGCGATCCTCACCGTCGCGCTGATCTCCGGCGCCATCGCCGACCGCGCCCGCTTCGGCCCGTGGATGGTCTTCGCCGGCATCTGGGCCACGCTGGTCTACTTCCCGGTCGCCCACTGGGTGTTCGCGTTCGACGGCGCGGAGTCCGAGACCGGCGGCTGGATCGCCAACGACCTGCTGGCCATCGACTTCGCCGGCGGTACCGCGGTGCACATCAACGCCGGTGCCGCGGGCCTGGCGCTCGCGCTGGTGCTCGGCAAGCGGCGCGGCTTCGGCCGCGACCCGATGCGGCCGCACAACCTGCCGCTGGTCATGATCGGCGCGGGCATCCTGTGGTTCGGCTGGTTCGGCTTCAACGCCGGCTCTGCGCTGGCCGCCAACGGCCAGGCCGCCGAGGTCTTCGTCACCACGCTCGCCGCCACCGGGGCCGCCGTGCTCGGCTGGCTGGTCACCGAGAAGTTCCGCGACGGGCACGCCACCTCGCTGGGCGCCGCCTCCGGCGTCGTCGCCGGCCTGGTCGCCATCACCCCGGCCTGCTCCTCGGTGACGCCGCTCGGCGCCGTCGTCATCGGCCTGGTCGCCGGCGCGGTGTGCGCCCTGGCCGTCGGGCTGAAGTACCGGCTCGGCTACGACGACTCCCTCGACGTCGTCGGCGTCCACCTCGTCGGTGGCGTCTGGGGCACCGTCGCCGTCGGCCTGTTCGCCTCCAGCGCCACGACCGCCGGTGTGGACGGCCTCTTCTACGGCGGCGGCGTCGACCAGCTGTGGCGGCAGGCGCTGGGCGCCCTCGCCGTGCTGGTCTACTCCTTCGTCCTCACCCTGGTCATCGGCTTCGTCATCGCCAAGGTCATGCGCTTCCGCATCACCGAGGAGGACGAGGTCGCCGGCATCGACGGCGTGGTCCACGCCGAGACCGGGTACGACCTCGCTTCCCTCGGCGGTGGCGGGGGCTCGGCCCTGACGGCCGCCGGCCAGACCCGCGCCGAGGCCCGGGGTACGAACCTCCCCACGGAAAGGAGCCGGGTGTGAAGCTCGTCACCGCGATCGTCAAGCCCTTCAAGCTCGACGACGTCAAGAACGCCCTCGAGCTGATCGGCATCACGGGGCTCACGGTCAGCGAGGTCCAGGGCTTCGGCCGCCAGCGCGGCCACACCGAGGTCTACCGCGGTGCGGAGTACCAGGTGGACTTCGTCCCGAAGGTCCGCATCGAGGTCGTCGTCGGCGAGATCGACGCCGCCCGCGTGGTGGACGCCGTCGTCGAGTCGGCCTCCACCGGCCAGATCGGCGACGGGAAGGTGTGGGTCACCACGATCGACGAGATCGTGCGGGTCCGCACCGGCGAGCGCGGCGAGGACGCGATCTGAGCGGTCGCTGAGCAGCGGCTGCGGGCGGCCGGGGTGGTGGGGAGTCCACCGCCCCGGTCGTCACCGTCCCACCTATCGACCGACTGGGGGAACCGTGCCGGACCTCGGGGCACTGCCCGACCTGCCCCGCGCCGAGCGGGTGCAGGTCCTCGACGCCTGGCTGGGCCGCCTGCTCGCCGACGCCGTCACCGGGACGCCGCCACCGCAGCAGCGCCGGGGCGCGGGTGGGCGGGGAGGGGAACAGCCGCGCACCGGCACCGACGGCGTCGCGCTCGTCGCCGTCGGCAGCCTCGGGCGGCGCGAGCCCCCGCCGCACGGCGACCTCGACCTCGTGCTGGTGCACGACGGCCGGCCGGAGGTGGCCGCCCTCGCCGACGCCGTCTGGTACCCGATCTGGGACGCCGGGGTGCGGTTGGACCACTCGGTCCGCTCGGTCCCGGAGGCGGTCGCGGTGGCCTCCACCGACGTCAAGGCCGGCCTCGGGCTGCTCGACGCCCGCCTGGTGGCCGGGGACGCCGACCTCGCCGCCGCGCTGCGCACGGCCACCCTGACCAGCTGGCGCCAGTCGGCCGGGCGGCTGCTGCCCCAGCTGCGCGACCTGCGCCGCACCCGCGCCCGGCAGGTCGGCGAGCTGGCCTTCCTCCTCGAGCCCGACCTCAAGGAGGCCTACGGCGGCCTGCGCGAGGGTCAGGTGCTGCGCGCGGTGGCCGCCGCCCAGCTGGTCGACGAGCCCTCCGCCGAGCTCGAGGCCGTCTACGGCTTCCTGCTCGACGTGCGCGACGAGCTGCGCCGCCGGTCGGGCCGCGCCGGCGACGTCCTGGTCCGCCAGGAGCAGCGCCCGGTCGCCGCCGCCCTCGGCCTGGCCGACGAGGACCAGCTGCTGCGCGAGGTCAGCCTCGCCGGCCGGCGCCTGGCCTTCGTCGCCGACGACACCTGGCGGCGGGTCGAGGCCGCGCTGGTCCGCCGTCCCCGTGCCCGCTACCGGCGGGTGCGCCGCGAGCCGCTGGCCGAGGGCGTGGTGCGCCAGGGCGACGAGGTCGTCCTCGCCCGCGACGCCCGCCCGGCCGCCGACCCGGGCCTGGTCCTGCGCGGGGCGGCCGCCGCCGCGCGCGCGGACCTGCTGCTGTCGCCCTACACGCTCCGGGTGCTCGCCGTGCACTCGCCGCCGGTGCCCGAGCCCTGGCCGGCGGAGGTCCGCTGGTGGTTCCTGCGGCTGCTGGCCAGCGGCCGTGCGGCCGTGCCGGTCCTCGAGCAGCTCGACCAGGAGGGGCTCCTCGCGCGGTTCCTGCCGGAGTGGGACCGCATCCGCTCGCTGCCGCAGCGCCACCCGTGGCACCGCTTCACCGTCGACCGGCACCTGGTCGAGGCGGCCGCGGCCGCCGCGGAGCTCACCCACGACGTCGACCGGCCCGACCTGCTCCTCGTGGCGGCGCTGCTCCACGACATCGGCAAGGGCTGGCCCGGCGACCACAGCGTCGTCGGTGCGCCGGTGGCCGCCGCGATGGCCGCCCGCATGGGCTTCTCCGACGCCGACGTCGCCACCCTCGCCACGCTCGTGCGCCACCACCTGCTGCTGCCCGACACCGCCACGCGCCGCGACATCGACGACCCCGCGACCGTCGACCGCGTCGCGTCCACGATCGGCGAGGACCCGCAGGTGCTCCAGCTGCTGCACGCGCTGGCCCAGGCCGACGGCGCGGCCACGAGCACGTCGGCCTGGTCGCCGTGGAAGGCGCACCTGGTGGCGCACCTGGTCGCCCGCGTGCAGGCGCGGCTGGGTGCCCCCCTCACCAGCGACCGCGACCCCGACCCCGTGCTGCACCCCACCGAGCCGAGCGTGCGCCGGCAGGGTGACGACGCCGCGGACGCGGTCACCGTCGGCGTGGAGGACGTCGCCGACGGCCAGCAGGTCACCATCGGCGCGCCCGACCGGCCCCGGCTGTTCAGCCGGCTGGCCGGCGTGCTCGCGCTCAACCAGCTCGACGTCCGGGCGGCGAAGGTCAACGTGCTGGGGGGCCGGGCGACGGCGGTGTTCGCCGTGCGCCCGCGCTTCGGCCGCGCGCCGCAGCCGACGATCCTGGCCGACGCCGTCCGCGCCGCGCTCGAGGGGACGCTGCCGCTGACCGAGCGGCTGCGCCAGCGGGAGGCCGACTACCGGCAGGACGCCGTCCGCGCGGCCGCGCCGCGGATCTCCTGGCACGACTCGGAGGTCAGCGGCGAGGCGACCAGCATCGTCGAGGTGCGCGCGACCGACCGGGCGGGCCTGCTGTACCGGCTCACCGCCGCGCTGGCCGCCGAGGGCCTCGACGTCACCAGCGCGCGGATCGAGACCCTCGGTGCCGACGCCGCCGACTACTTCTACGTCTGCAACCCGGCCGGCTGCCCGATCGACGCCGAGCAGCGGGCACGGGTGGAGACGGCCCTGGTCGCCGCCACGCGCGGCGCGGTGCCCGCCCCCGCGCACAGCGGCGGTGGGGAGCCCGGTCCGGGCTGACCTCGGCGGAGCGGCCGGTGGGCGTGTCCGCCCGGGACTGTCGGAGGGGCGTGCGACGGTCGCAGGCGAGCGGGACGGGAGGGTCCCGCCGCCGACCTGCGAGAGGAGCCCCACGTGGACGCCCAGCTGTCCGGCCGGCCGGAGTGGCCCTGCCCCACCTGTGCCGAGACCCGGGTGTTCGAGCAGCCGCCGTGCGCCGACGGGCACACCGACGACGGCGCTGAGTGCCCCGAGTGGCTGTGCACCGGCTGCGGCGCCGCGTTCCTCCTCGGCGGCCTGGAGACCGTCGTCGAGGCGGTGGCGCGGCGCGCGGCCTAGCAGCGCGCACGCCCGGCCACCCGCGGCCGGCTCGATACCCTGGGGTCAGGTGGCGCGGCCCGTCCGCGCCCGTGACTGCTGAGGACTGCTCGTGTTCGAGACACTCTCCGACCGCCTCGACAAGGTCTTCACCGGCCTGCGGGGCAAGGGCCGGCTGACCGACGCCGACATCGACGCCACGGCGCGCGAGATCCGCATCGCGCTGCTGGAGGCCGACGTCGCGCTGCCGGCCGTGCGGGCCTTCATCAACGCCGTCAAGGAACGGGCGCGCGGGGCGGAGGTCTCCCAGGCGCTCAACCCCGCGCAGCAGGTCATCAAGATCGTCAACGAGGAGCTCATCCAGATCCTCGGTGGCGAGACCCGCCGGCTGCGCTACGCCAAGCAGTCACCGACGGTGATCATGCTCGCCGGCCTGCAGGGCTCCGGTAAGACGACGCTGGCCGGCAAGCTCGGCCGCTGGCTCAGGGGGCAGGGCCACGCGCCGCTGCTGGTGGCCTGCGACCTGCAGCGGCCCAACGCGGTCAACCAGCTCTCGATCGTCGCCCAGCAGGCCGGCGTCGACGTCTACGCGCCCGAGCCGGGCAACGGCGTCGGCGACCCGATCCGGGTGGCCGCCGACTCGGTCGAGCACGCCCGCCGCACCCAGCACGACGTCGTCGTCGTCGACACCGCCGGCCGGCTGGGCATCGACGCCGAGCTGATGGCCCAGGCCGCCGGCATCCGCGACGCCGTGCGCCCCGACGAGACGCTGTTCGTCGTCGACGCGATGATCGGCCAGGACGCCGTCACCACGGCCGAGGCGTTCCGCGACGGCGTCGGCTTCAGCGGCGTCGTCCTCACCAAGCTCGACGGCGACGCCCGCGGTGGTGCCGCGCTCTCGGTGCGGTACGTGACCGGGCAGCCGATCATGTTCGCCTCCACCGGCGAGAAGCTCACCGACTTCGACGTCTTCCACCCCGAGCGGATGGCCTCGCGCATCCTCGGGATGGGCGACGTGCTCACCCTCATCGAGCAGGCCGAGCAGGCCTTCGACGCCGACCAGGCCGAGAAGATGGCCGGCAAGCTCGCCAGCCGCGAGGGCTTCACGCTCGAGGACTTCCTCGAGCAGATGATGGCCATCCGCAAGATGGGCCCGATCGCCAACCTGCTCGGCATGCTGCCCGGTGCCGGGGCGATGAAGGAGCAGCTCAAGCAGGTCGACGACCGCGACCTGGACCGCACCGCGGCGATCATCCGCTCGATGACCCCCCAGGAGCGGGTCGACTCCAAGATCATCAACGCGTCGCGCCGGGTGCGCATCGCCAACGGCTCGGGCGTGACCGTCACCGAGGTCAACCAGCTGCTGGAGCGCTTCGCGCAGGCACAGAAGATGATGGGCCAGATGGCCGGGAGCATGGGCCTCCCGGGGATGGGCCCCATGTCGAAGAAGGCCCGCGGCCGCCAGATGCAGGCCCAGTCGAAGAAGGGCAAGGGCAAGAAGGGCGGCGTCAAGGGGAAGGGCGGCCCGGCCCGCCGGCCGATCGGCGCCCCCGGCGTGAACGGCCTGCCCGGCGGGCTCCCCGGCCAGCTCCCCGGCGGCATGCCCGGTCTCCCGCCCGGCCAGGCGCTGCCCGACCTCAGCAAGCTCGACTTCAGCCAGTTCAAGGACGAGCGGCCCGGCCGGTGAGCGACCCGCGGCTGCCGGACCTGCACCTCTCCGGGGTCGTCCTCCCCGAGGGTGAGCACCGTGACCTGTGGGTCCGCGACGGGCGCATCACGTTCGAGCCGGTGCCCGGCGCGGAGACGGTGGGCCGCGGCGGCTGGCTGCTGCCCGGGCTGGTCGACGCGCACTGCCACGTCGGCATCGGCCGCGGCGGCGTGTTCGTCGAGGACCTCGCCGGCCTGCGCGGGCAGGCGCTCGCCGAGCGCGCCGCGGGGGTGCTGGCGCTGCGCGACTGCGGCTCCCCGGTGGACACCCGGGCGCTGGACGACGAGCCCGACCTGCCCCGGATCGTGCGGGCCGGCCGGCACATCGCCCGCACCCGCCGCTACCTGCCGCGCCTGGGCGTCGAGCTCGAGCCCGGGGACCTCGTCGCGGAGGTCCGCGTGCAGGCCCGCCGCGGCGACGGGTGGGTCAAGCTCGTCGGCGACTGGATCGACCGCGGCGTGGGCGACCTCGCGCCCGAGTGGCCGGCCGACGTGCTGGCCGCGGCGATGGCGGCGGCGCACGAGGAGGGCGCCCGGGTCACCGCGCACACCTTCGGCACCGACGCGCTGCCCGACCTGATCCGTGCCGGCATCGACTGCATCGAGCACGGCACCGGGCTGACCGAGGACCTGCTCGCCGAGATGGCCGCCCGCGGCACCGCCGTCGTCCCGACGCTGGTCAACGTGGAGAACTTCCCGGGCTTCGCCGAGGCGGGGGAGAAGCGGTTCCCCACCTACGCCAGCACGATGCGGCGGCTGTACGCCGGCGCCGGCGCCGTCGTCCGGGCGGCGTACGAGGCCGGGGTGCCGGTGTTCGCCGGCACCGACGCCGGCGGCGGCATCGAGCACGGCCGGATCGCCGACGAGGTGCGGGCGCTGTGCCAGGCCGGCATCCCGGCGGAGGCAGCGCTGGCCGGGGCGTCCTGGGCGGCGCGGGAGTGGCTGGGGCTGCGCGGCATCGAGGAGGGGGCGCCGGCCGACGTCGTCGTCTACGACACCGACCCGCGCGCCGACCTCGGCACCCTGACCCGCCCGGTGCTCACCGTCCTCCGCGGCCGGGTGGTCTGACCGGCAGTCACCCGGTGCGCGGCGCGACCGTCAGCGCTTCCTCCCCTCGCGGAAGAGGGCGACGGCCTTGTCGATGCGCCGCTGCCGCGTCTCGGCGGTCTTCGCGCCGTTGACCGTGTCGACGTGGTGGCGCTGCAGGCTGTTGGAGAGCGTCGCGAAGAACGCCCCGGCCTGCTCGTCGGCCGCCAGGGCGGCGGCGAGGTCGGCGGGGACGTCGACCTCGCGCGGGGTGTCCGCCACGGTCAGGGTGACGCGGATCGGGTCCCCGGCCGCCAGTCCCGTGGCCTCCCGGATGGCGGCACTGATGCCGATCAGGTGCCGCCCACCCATGACCGCCACGGTGCTGCGGTACTCGTACCCGTCGACGTCGACGACGACCGGTGGCCGCCGTCCTGCCCCCAGCTGGTCGATGAGCTCGGGCGGGACCTCGATCCCGGTGTTGTTGCCGCTCGCGGCCACCGTCGTCTCGAACGTCACGCTGCGCTGCTCGGTCACGGTCACCCGTCGCCCCTCTCCGTGCGGTCCTCTGCTGCCGTGGAGACCGGGACGGTACGGCGGACTCATCGTTCCGGCTCCCCGGCGGGGCGGTCCGGGAAAGCCGGGTGCACGGCCTGGGAGGATGACGTCCGTGCTCCTTCGCATGTCGACACTGTTCCTGCGCACCCTGCGCGACGACCCGGCCGACGCCGAGGTCCCCAGCCACCGCCTGCTCGTGCGGGCCGGCTACATCCGGCGGGCCGCGCCGGGCGGCTTCTCCTGGCTGCCGCTGGGCTACCGCGTCTTCCGCAACGTCGAGCGCGTGGTCCGCGAGGAGATGGACGCGATCGGCGCGCAGGAGGTGCACTTCCCGGCGCTGCTGCCCCGCGAGCCCTACGAGGCGACCAACCGCTGGACCGAGTACGGCCCCAACCTCTTCCGGCTCCAGGACCGCCGGGGGGCGGACTTCCTGCTCGGCCCCACGCACGAGGAGATGTTCACGCTCCTGGTGAAGGACCTGTACTCCTCGTACAAGGACCTGCCGCTCTCGCTCTACCAGATCCAGACGAAGTACCGGGACGAGGCGCGGCCCCGGGCCGGGTTGTTCCGCAGCCGCGAGTTCACGATGAAGGACAGCTACTCCTTCGACGTCGACGACGCCGGCCTGGACGCCTCCTACGCCGCCCACCGCGACGCCTACATCCGGGTCTTCGACCGGCTGGGCCTGGACTACGTCGTCGTCTCGGCGATGTCGGGGGCCATGGGCGGCTCGCGGAGCGAGGAGTTCCTGCACCCGACCGAGATCGGCGAGGACACCTTCGTCCGGTCGGCGGGGGGCTACGCGGCCAACGTCGAGGCGGTCAGCACCGTCGTCCCCGAGCCGGTCCCGCTCGACGGGCTGCCCGAGGCGCACGTCGAGGACACCCCCGACACCCCGACCATCGAGACGCTGGTCGCCGTCGCGCAGGAGATGTTCCCCGACGCCGGCTACACCGCCGCCTCGACGCTGAAGAACGTCGTCGTCACGCTGGTGCACCCCGACGGCACCCGCGTGCCGCTCGTGGTCGGCATCCCCGGCGACCGCGAGGTCGACGCCAAGCGGCTGGAGGCGCAGGTCGCCCCGGCCGAGGTCGAGCCGTTCACCGACTTCGACGGCCACCGCGCGCTGGTCAAGGGCTACATCGGCCCCGAGGTGCTCGGCAAGGACAGCGCGTCGGGCATCCGCTTCCTCGTCGACCCCCGGGTGGTGCCCGGCACCCGGTGGATCACCGGCGCCAACCAGCCCGGCAAGCACGTGTTCGACCTGGTGGCCGGCCGCGACTTCTCCTGGGACGGCACCGTCGAGGCCGCCGAGGTGCTGCCCGGCGACCCGGCGCCCGACGGCTCCGGCCCGCTGGAGCTGGCCCGCGGCGTGGAGCTGGGGCACATCTTCCAGCTGGGCCGCAAGTACGCCGCCGCCCTGGGCCTGGAGGTGCTCGACGAGAACGGGAAGCTCGTCACCGTCACCATGGGCTCCTACGGCATCGGCGTCTCCCGCGCCGTCGCCGCGATCGCCGAGTCCACGCACGACGAGCTGGGCCTGGTCTGGCCCCGCGAGGTCGCCCCGGCCGACGTGCACCTGGTGGCCACGGGCAAGGACGCCGCGGTCTTCGACGCCGCCGAGTCGCTGGCCGGCGAGCTCGTCGCCGCCGGTCTGACGGTGCTCTACGACGACCGGCCCAAGGTCTCGCCGGGGGTCAAGTTCAAGGACGCCGAGCTGCTCGGGATGCCGACAATCGTCACCGTCGGCCGCGGTCTGGCGCAGGGCGTCGTCGAGCTGCGCGACCGGGCGACGGGGGAGCGCGAGGAGGTGCCGGTCGGCGACGCGGCCGCCCGCGTGCTGGCCGCCGTCCGCGGGTGAGGGACCCGGTGGCGAGCCCCACCCCGTAGCCGCCGGCGTCCTCGAGGTGGACGGCCCGGTGCGCCGGTGCGCGGCCCGCGAGGGCGTCGAGCCCGGCGGCCGTGCCCGCCCACGTGAGGAGCGGTCCCCGGCTGCTCACCGCACGCCGCCCGGCGTCTGGCATCATGGACCGTCGAACACGGCCGCGGGTGGCCCTCTCACCCCCGCCGGCCGTGTCCCTGGCTCCGCCCCGGCGTACCCCCACGCGTCCGTCCGGCGAGCACCGACAGACAGCGTTCGAGGAGAACACCAGCCACCGTGGCCACCAAGATCAAGCTCATGCGACTGGGCAAGATGCGCGCCCCGTACTACCGCATCGTCGTCGCCGATGCCCGCACCAAGCGGGACGGTCGCTCGATCGAGACGATCGGCAAGTACCACCCGAAGGAGGACCCCTCCTTCATCGAGGTCGACAGCGAGCGCGCCCAGTACTGGCTGGGTGTCGGCGCGCAGCCGACCGAGGCCGTCGCGGCCATCCTCCGGGTCACCGGCGACTGGCAGAAGTTCAAGGGCGAGCCGGCTCCGCCGCCCATGAAGGTCGCCGCCCCCAAGCCCGACCGCAAGGCCCTCTACGAGGAGGCCGTGCGCAACAACGGTGACGAGCCGGCCGCCGGCGCCACCACCCCGCGCAAGAAGGCGGCCCCCAAGGCCGACGCCCCCGCCGAGGACCCCGCTCCCGCGGACGCCGCCGCCACGGGCGCGGGCACTGCCGCGGACGCCGCTGCCGCTCCCGCGGACGCCGGCACCGCCGCGAGCGCCCCGGCCGAGACGCCCGCCGAGTAAGACGTGCTCGAAGAGGCGCTCGAGCACCTGGTCAAGGGCATCGTCGACCACCCGCGCGACGTCACCGTCGACATGGTCGGCGGGCGCCGCGGCAAGACCCTCGAGGTCCGGGTCCACCCCGACGACCTCGGCAAGGTGATCGGCCGCGGCGGCCGCACCGCCAAGGCGCTGCGGACGGTCGTGGCCGGCGTGGGCGGCCGTGGTGTGCGGGTCGACGTCGTCGACACCGACGGGCGCTGAGCGCCGCCGTCCCTTGGACGCACAGGACCCACCCGACACCGTGGTGGTCGGCCGCATCGGCCGGCCCCACGGTGTCCGTGGTGAGGTGACCGTCGAGGTCCGCACCGACGACCCGGACGACCGCTTCGTCCCCGGTGCCGTTCTGCTCACCGAGCCCGCGGCGCGCGGCCCGCTGACCGTGGCCGGCGCCCGCTGGCACCGCGAGGTGCTGCTGCTGAGCATCGAGCGCCCCGACGGCTCGCCCGTCGACAGCCGCGAGGCGGCCGAGGAGCTGCGCGACACCGAGCTGCACGTGCCGGTCGCCGACCTGCCCGAGCTCGAGGACCCCGACGCCTACTACGACCACCAGCTCGTCGGTCTGGCCGCCCGGCTGACCGACGGCTCCGCGCTGGGCACCGTCACCGCGGTGCGCCACGAGGGCGCCGACCTGCTCGTCGTCGCCCGGGACAGGGGCCGCGAGCTGCTGGTCCCCTTCGTCGCGGCGATCGTGCCGACGGTCGACCTGGCCGGCGGCGTCGTCGTCGTCGACCCGCCCGAGGGGCTGCTCGACCTGTGAGCCCGGACCGGGTCGGCCCCTACTCCGTCGACGTCGTCACGATCTTCCCCGAGTACCTCGCCCCGCTGCGGCAGTCGCTGCTCGGCAAGGCGGCCGAGCGCGGCCTGGTCGCCGTCGGCGTGCACGACCTGCGGCAGTGGACCGACGACGTCCACCGCACCGTCGACGACGCCCCCTACGGCGGCGGCCCCGGCATGGTGATGCGTCCCGAGCCGTGGGCGCGCGCCCTGGAGGCCGTCCGCCCGCCGGGCACCCGTCTCGTCGTGCCGACCCCGGCCGGGCGGCCCTTCACCCAGGCCGTGGCCGCCGAGTGGGCCGCCGAGCCCGGCCTGGTCTTCGCCTGTGGGCGCTACGAGGGCATCGACCAGCGGGTGGCCGAGTGGGCCGCGGCGTCCGGGCCGGTCTCGGAGGTCTCGATCGGCGACTACGTGCTGGCCGGCGGCGAGTCGGCGGTGCTGGTGATGGTCGAGGCGGTGACCCGGCTGCTGCCCGGCGTCGTCGGCAACCGCGAGTCCGTCGAGTTCGACTCGCACGCCGACGGGCTGCTCGAGGGTCCCTCCTACACCCGGCCGGCCTCGTGGCGCGGCCTCGACGTCCCGCCGGTGCTGCTCTCGGGTGACCACGCGGCGATCGCCCGGTGGCGGCGGGCGGAGTCGCTGCGGCGGACGGCGGCGCGGCGGCCGGACCTGCTCGCCGCGCTCCCCGAGGACGCCCTCTCGCCGGCCGACCGGGCCGAGCTCGACGGTGGCTGAGCGCCGGGCGGGTGGGCGAGCGGTCGTCCGGCCCACCGCGCGGGTCGTCGTGCTGGACCCCGCCGGCCGGGTGCTGCTGCTCGGCGCGCGGCTGACCGACCCCGCCGTCCCGCCCGGCGACGTGCTGTTCTGGTACACCCCCGGCGGCGGAGTGGAGGACGGCGAGAGCGTCCGGCAGGCCGCCGCCCGGGAGCTGGCCGAGGAGATCGGCCTGGTCGTGGAGCCCGCGGCGCTCGAGGGTCCGGTGTGGTTCCGCCGGCACGTCGGTGCCTTCGCCGGGGTCGACGTCGACTCGCGGGAGACCTTCTTCGTCCTGCGCGACGTGGTGCACGAGGTCGACCCGGCCGGGCGCACCGAGCTGGAGCTGCTGGGGGAGGAGCCGCACCGCTGGTGGTCGGCCGGCGAGATCGCCGCCAGCGGTGCGGAGTTCGCGCCGCGCGAGCTGGCCGCGGTGCTGCCCGAGCTGCTCGCCGGGCCGTGGCGGCGGCCGCCGCGGGTGGTCGACTGAGCCGCTCGCGCCCGGGGCCGTCTCGGCAGTCCGGCGAGGATGTGGCACAGTAGAGAGCTGCTGCAGACCGGAGGCGCCCGCCGACGGGCACTCCCTCCCGGAGTCGCAGCCATCTGGACCGGAGCGCAGTGCACCCGCTGCCCGATCCGACGACGAGCCACTGCTGAGACCGAGGAATGCTGCGATGAACACCCTGGACGTACTCGACGCCGACTCGCTGCGCGACGACATCCCCACGTTCCGCCCGGGGGACACCGTCAAGGTGCACGTCCGCGTCGTCGAGGGCAACCGGTCGCGCATCCAGGTCTTCCAGGGCGTGGTCATCCGCCGCCAGGGCGGCGGCATCCGCGAGACCTTCACCGTCCGCAAGGTGAGCTTCGGCGTGGGTGTCGAGCGCACCTTCCCGGTGCACACCCCGGTCGTCGAGAAGATCGAGGTCGTGACCCGCGGTGACGTCCGCCGCGCCAAGCTGTACTACCTCCGCGAGCTGCGCGGCAAGGCCGCCAAGATCAAGGAGCGTCGCGAGCCCGTCGCGCGCTGACGACCTCCCGGCCGGCTCGACCCGGCCTGACCGCGGCGGGCTGCCCGCGGCCGTACGCTGGCTCCCGATGAGCAGCGACCGGTCCGGGGAGCCCGCCGACGTCGTCCCGGGAGACGAGTCCCCGTCCGGAGCGGAGAGCACCGGCCGCCGGTCCCGCCGGCGGCGCGAGAAGCCGGAGAGCTCGCTGCTGCGCGAGCTGCCGGTGCTGCTGCTGGTGGCCTTCGTGCTGGCGCTGGTGGTCAAGACCTTCTTCGCGCAGGCGTTCTTCATCCCCTCCGGGTCGATGGAGCAGACGCTGCACGGCTGTCCCGGCTGCACCGGTGACCGGGTGCTGGTGAACAAGGTGCCGTACTGGTTCGGCGAGCCCGAGCCCGGCGACATCGTCGTCTTCCAGGGCCCCGACACCTGGGTGCCCGAGGTCGAGGTCCAGGAGCCGGCCAACTGGTTCACCGGCGCCCTGCTGTGGCTGGGCCGCACCGTGGGCGTCGCGCCGCCGAGCGAGGACGACTACGTCAAGCGGGTCATCGCCACCGGCGGCCAGACCGTGGAGTGCTGCGACGCGGAGGGCCGCGTGACCGTCGACGGCCAGCCCCTCGACGAGCCCTACCTCTACGAGAACACCCCGCTGGAGAGCCGCGGGTTCGACGCGGTGACCGTCCCCGAGGGCCGGCTGTGGGTGATGGGCGACCACCGTTCGGCCTCCGCCGACTCGCGCTCCCACGTCGGTGACCGCTACAGCGGCACCATCGCCGTCGACGACGTCATCGGCAAGGCCGCGCTCATCGTCTGGCCGGTGAACCGCTTCGGCACGCTCGACGACCCCGACATCCAGGGCGTCGAGGCATCGGCCGCACCCCCGTCCGGCTCGGCCGGTCCCGCGAGCCCCGTGGGCCCGGTCCTGCCGCCGGGGGCCGGTCTGGTCGGCGCGCTCCCCGTGACCGTCTGGCACCACCGGCGCCGGTCACGTCGGGTCGCCCGGCGCGGGCCCGGCTGAGCCCCGCACCTGCAGCACGACGGCGTCGTCCCCTCGGGGGCGGCGCCGTCGTCGTCTGCCCGCCCGACTGTTCCGACGCCATTCCCGGGAATGGCGTCACCATGTCGACAATGCGCGGGAGGACCCGGTGGTGTTTCTCCTGTGACGAGGACGGCACATTGTCGCCCGACGCAGATTCTTTCCGGAAATCCCCGGAAAGTGTTCAAGCACCCGCCATTCCACTCCGATGAGGTGTTCGAGAGCAACTCGGTCCACCGAAATGGAGTACGTCGTGTCCGCACCCATGGCGAGCGCCGCCCGAGGCGTCACCCGCGTCCTCGTCCTCGCCGACGCCCCCGTCCTGCGCCGCGGTCTGATCAGCATGATCAACGAGACCGCCGGCATGCAGTCGGTCGGCACCCCCGGGGAGCTGCGCCGCGCGCTGACCCTGGTGGAGACCGCCCGTCCCGACGCCGTGGTCGTGGAGATGGGCGCCGGCCGCGCCGCCACCCTGAACGTCGTCCGGGACCTGCGCCGCCGCTTCCCGCGGGTGGCCATCGTGGCCCTGGCGACCTCCGAGGACCCCGCCGTGGTGAACGAGGCGATCGCCGCCGGTGTCCGCGGTTACCTGATGCTCAACACCTCGCCGACCCTGCTCGGCTGGGCCGTCCTGGCCGTCCGCGCCGGCCGTACCATCGTCGACCCGCAGATCCGCCGGGTCGAGCCCTCGGCCACGCCGGCCGGCAAGCCGCTGACCCCCGAGGTGCCGCTGACCCGCCGCGAGTCCGACGTCCTCGACGAGCTGATCCAGGGCCAGTCCAACCGCCAGATCGGCCGCAACCTCTTCATCAGCGAGGACACGGTCAAGTCGCACGTCAAGGCGATCCTGCGCAAGCTCGGTGCCCGCGACCGGGCCCATGCGGTCTCGCTGGTCCTCTCGTCGCGCAACTCGGGCACCTGCACCTGCGGCGCCCACGGCCTCACCACTCCGGCCTCGGCCCCGGCCCCGGCCTCGGCCGAGGTCTGACCCCGACGCCCGGGCCCGGCGCGCGACCGCGCCGGGCCCGGCGCACCCCAACCGGACCGTCCGCCTCCTCGGCGGTCCGCACGGGGCGCCCCCGCCGCGCCTTCACGGGCCCGGCTCCGGTCCGCGGGCCGGTCCCCACTGTCCCCGGGGACCGGCCCGCGGTCGTCCCGGCGTCCGGCCCTCCGGCCCACCCGGCACCGTCGTACTGTCGGACGGCGATGGCCGGCCGTCTTCCCCCAGCCCACCGGGTCTCCGCGGCACCGACCGCCCGCACCCGCCGTCCTCCTCCGTTCGAGGAGCGCACCGACGCCCTCTGGGACATGGAGCGCTCGCTGCACCGCCGCGGCTTTCCCGCCGTGGCCGGTGCCGACGAGGCCGGGCGCGGTGCCTGTGCCGGGCCGCTCGTCGCCGCGGCGTGCGTCCTGCCCGCCGGCCGGCGCGGCCGCGTGCCCGGGCTGGCCGACTCCAAGCTGCTGACCGCCGCCGCCCGCGACCGGGTCTACGACGAGGTCGTCGACCGCGCGCTCGCCTGGTCGGTCGTGGTGATCCCGGTGGCCGACCTCGACGCGCGCGGCATGCACGTGACCAACCTCGAGGCGCTGCGCCGGGCGGTGGTCGCGCTCGACCCCGCGGCCGACTACGTGCTCACCGACGGGTTCGTCGTGCCCGGGCTGGGACGGCCGAACCTCGCCGTCTGGAAGGGCGACCGCGTCGCCGCCTGCGTCGCCGCGGCCTCGGTGCTGGCCAAGGTGACGCGGGACCGGATCATGCTCGACCTGCACGAGCGGTTCCCCCAGTACGACTTCGCGGTGCACAAGGGCTACACGACCGAGGCGCACACCGCCGCGCTCGAGCGTCACGGCCCCTGCCCCGAGCACCGGTCCCGCTTCGTCAACGTGGTCCGCGCCCGCGACGCACACGCCGGTCGGGAGCTCCAGCTGACCGGTCCCGGCGGCATGGTCGATGATGGGGACATGCGCGCTGTGTCCGGAGAGCCTCGATGAGCACCGAGGACCTGGAGAAGTACGAGACCGAGATGGAGCTGCAGCTCTATCGCGAGTACCGGGACATCGTCCGGCAGTTCACCTACGTGGTGGAGACCGAGCGGCGCTTCTACCTCGCCAACTCCGTCGACCTGCAGGTCCGCGAGGCCGGCGGCGAGGTGTTCTTCGAGCTCAAGCTCTCCGACGCCTGGGTCTGGGACATGTACCGGCCGGCGCGCTTCGTGCGCAACGTCCGCGTCCTGACGTTCAAGGACGTCAACGTCGAGGAGCTGGACAAGCCCGACCTCGAGCTGCCGGACGGGCCCCGGCTCTCCTGATCTCCCGCTCACACCCGGCAGGCTGACCGCCTGCACCGACCGGACCGTGCCGGCCGTCCACAGCCCGGCGCCCCGTCCACAGACCTCCGTCCGGGCCGCTCGCCGGCCGTCGGCCGGGTCACGGTCGGCGCGTGTCCACGACCACCGATCTCGGCAGCCACGGCGAGGCCGTCGCCGCGACCTACCTCACCGACGCCGGGCTGCGCGTCCTCGACCGCAACTGGCGCTGCCGCGACGGTGAGCTCGACATCGTCGCCCGTGACGGGACGGCGATCGTCTTCTGCGAGGTGAAGACCCGCCGCGCCACCGGCTTCGGCCACCCGGTCGAGGCGGTCACGCCGGCCAAGCAGCGGCGCCTGCGCACGCTGGCCCAGCGCTGGCTGGCCGCCCACGACCAGCACGCCCCCGACCTCCGCTTCGACGTCGTCGGCGTGCTCGTGCGGCCGGAGCGCCCGCCCCTGGTGACGCACCTGCGCGGGGCGTTCTCGTGACGCTGGCGCGCACCTGGTCGGTCGGCCTGGCCGGGGTCACCGGCGCGATGGTGGAGGTCGAGGTGGACATGTCCGCCGGTGTGCCGGGGGTGGTGCTCGTCGGCCTGCCCGACGCCGTGGTGCGCCAGTCGGTCGACCGCGTCCGTGCGGCGGTGGTGAACACCGGCGCCTCCTGGCCGCTGCGGCGGATCACCATCGGGCTGTCCCCGGCGTCGATGCCCAAGCAGGGGAGCGGCTTCGACCTGGCGCTGGCCGCTGCCGTCCTCGCCGCGGCCGGCGCCGTCCCCACCGACGCCGCCGACGGGCTCGTGCTGCTGGGTGAGCTCGGGCTCGACGGCTCGGTGCGGGCGGTCCGGGGCGTCCTGCCGGCGGTGCTGGCGGCCACGGCGGCCGGGCACGGCACCGTCGTCGTCCCGGCCGGCAACGCGGAGGAGGCCGCGCTCGTGCACGGCGTCGAGGTCCTGCCGGCCGCGACCCTCGGCGACCTGGTGGCCCACCTGTCCGGCCGCGCCCGCCTGTCCCCGCACGTGCGCGGCCCGCTGCCTCCGCCGGCGCCGGCACCCGACCTCGGCGACGTCGTCGGGCAGGCCGCCGGGCGGCGCGCGGTCGAGGTGGCGGCGGCCGGCGGGCACCACCTGTTCCTCACCGGACCGCCGGGCGCGGGCAAGACGATGCTCGCCGAGCGGCTGCCCGGTCTGCTGCCCGTCCTCGACGAGCGGGCCGCCCTGGAGGTCACCGCCATCCACTCGGTCGCCGGCACGCTGCCGCCCGGGGCGCCCCTGGTGAGCCGGCCGCCGTTCGAGGCGCCGCACCACTCGGCGACGATGGCGGCGCTCGTGGGCGGCGGCTCGGGCGCCATCCGTCCCGGTGCCCTCTGCCGGGCCCACCGGGGCGTCCTCTTCCTCGACGAGGCGCCGGAGTTCCCCCGGTCGACCCTCGACACGCTGCGCCAGCCGCTGGAGCGGGGCGCGGTCACCATCGCCCGCGCCACGGCATCGGCGACCTTCCCGTGCCGCGCTCAGCTGGTGCTGGCCGCCAACCCCTGCCCGTGCGCCACCGCGGCCGGGGACGCCGCCTGCACGTGCACTCCGCTGGAGCGGCGCCGCTACCAGGCGCGCCTGTCCGGCCCGCTGCTCGACCGCATCGACCTGCGGGTCGACCTGCCACCGGTGACCCGCGCGGCGTGGCTGGGTGGCGGGAAGCCGCCGGAGTCGACCGCCCGGGTGTCCGCCCGGGTGGCGGCCGCGCGGGCAGCGGCCGCGGCCCGGCTGGACGGCACGGGCCTGACGCTCAACAGCCAGGTGCCCGGCCGGCTGCTGCGCGAGCGCTGGGCGGTGCCCCGGCCGGCGCTGGCTCTGGCCGAGCGGGCGCTCGACCGCGGGGTGCTGTCCGTGCGGGGGCTGGACCGGGTGCTGCGGGTCTCCTGGACGCTGGCCGACCTGGCCGGGCGCACGGTCCCCGGCAGCGACGACGTGGCCGAGGCGCTCGGCATGCGGCTGCAGCGGGTGGCGGCGTGAGCGAGCTCGTGCCGACGCTCGACGAGGACCTCGAGGAGGCGCTCGCCGGGCCGGCGGCGGTCGACGGCACGGGCGTCCCGGGCATCCGGCGGGCCCGGGCGTGGCTGACCCGCGCGGCCGAGCCCGGCTCGGTCGGCCTGTGGCGCTGGGTCGACGACGTCGGGCCGGTCGCGGCCGTGCGTGCCCTGCGGGCGGGGACGGCCCCGGAGCACGCCCGCGCGCTGGTCGGCGTCCGCGCGGAGGAGGACGCCAGCCTCGCCGACCTGCGCCGCGCCGAGCGCTGCGGTGCGCGCCTGGTGGTCCCCGAGGACGACGAGTGGCCGGCCCTGCCGCTGCACTCGCTCACCGTGGCCGTCGTCGCCCACGCCGGGGAGCCCGAGCAGGCCGACCGGACGACGGCGCTGGTACCGCCGGTGGCGCTGTGGGTGCGCGGCACGGCCCGTCTCGACGAGGTGGCCGACCGGTCGGTCGCCGTGGTCGGCGCGCGGGCGTCCACCGCCTACGGCGAGCACGTGGCCGGCGAGCTCGGCCACCAGCTGGGGGAGCGGGGCTGGACCGTGGTGTCCGGTGGCGCCTACGGCATCGACGCGGCGGCCCACCGCGGCGCCCTGGCCGCCGGGGCGCCGACGGTCGCCGTGCTGGCCTGCGGCGTCGACCGGCCCTACCCGGTGGCGCACTCGGCGGTGTTCGCCCGCATCGCCGACACCGGCGGCCTGCTGGTCAGCGAGTGGCCGCCGGGTGCGGCTCCGCACCGGCACCGCTTCCTCGTCCGCAACCGGCTCATCGCCGCGCTCACCCGTGGCACGGTGGTCGTGGAGGCGGCCGCCCGCTCCGGCGCGCAGGCCACGGCCCGGCGGGCCCGCGGGCTGGGCAAGGAAGTGCTGGTGGTGCCGGGTCCGGTGACCAGTGCGATGTCGGTCGGCTGCCACGAGCTGCTGCGCGACGAGGAGACGGGCGCGCGGCTGGTGACCGGCGCGGCGCAGGTGGTCGAGGCGGTGGGCGGCCTCGGGACCGACCTCGCCGAGCCACCGGAGCGACCCGCGGGCCCGCGCGACGGGCTCTCGGACCTCGCGCGACGGGTGCTCGACGCCTGCCCGGTCCGCGTCGGCGTCAGCGCCGAGCGGCTGGCCGCCGTCGCCGCCTGCGACCCGCTGGAGGCCATGCGGGTGCTGCCCGCGCTGGAGCTCGCCGACCTCGTGCAGTGGACCGGCACCGGCTGGCGGCTGACCCCGCCGCCGAAGCGGAGGGAGGGCCACGGCGCGGGCGGGTGACGCCGGGCGCCGGTGACCCGGTGGGCCGTCAGGCCGGGCCCGCCGCGGACGCGACCTGTGGTCCGGTCGCCCGGCGGCCGTTGCGCCAGACCGCCCTGACGGCCCGCGTGCGGGTGATGTCGTGTCCGGGGTCGCCGTCGACCAGCACGAGGTCCGCGCGTCTGCCCGGTGCGAGGGTGCCGCGGTCGTCGAGGCGGAAGGCCACGGCCGGGGCGCTGGTCGCTGCCGCCAGGGCCGCGGCCGGGGGCAGGCCTGCCTGCACCAGCAGGTCGAGCTCGTCGTGCAGGCTGACGCCGTGGGCGACACCCGGGCTCGACGCGTCGGTCCCGGCCAGCAGCGCGACGCCCGCCCGGTGCAGCCGGCCGACGGTCGACATCGCGATGTCCAGGTCGGCCCGCGCACCCGGCCCGACCGGGAAGTCCGTCTCGAGCAGCGCCCGCTGGCCGCGGTCGATGCCCGGTCCGAGGTACGGGTCGGCTGCCAGGGCCGGGCCCCGGCTCCGCCCCGCCCGGGCGGCCAGCGAGGTCAGGGTGGGGACGACGAACACGTCCCGGCGGGCGGCGGCGTCCAGGAACTCCTGCGACGCCGGCTCGTCCACGAACAGGTGGGCCAGCCCGTCCACGCCCGCGTCGACGGCGAGCAGCGCGTGGGCCCGCGTGAGCGCGTGGGCCACGACGAGCAGACCCCGGGCGTGCGCCGCGAGGACCAGCGCCCGCACCGTGTCGGCCGTCAGCGAGGGGCACGGGCGCCCGGTGGTGGCGCCGTCCTCGAGGACGATCTTCAGGTGGTCGGAGCCCTCCGCGACCCGGTCCGCGACGAAGGCCTCGGCGTCCCGCGGTCCCGCCACGGTGGGGAAGGGTGCCAGCAGGCCCCTGTCGACCAGCGCGGTCGGGTGCCCACCGGGAGCCGTGGCGCCGGTCCCCGCCGAGCGCAGGTCGGCCATCCCCGGGTCGGACGACGCCTGCCGCCGGAGCGAGCGCACGAGGGCCGGATCGGCGAACATGTCCAGCTCCGTGGTGACCCCGGACCGCAGCGCTGCCTGCAGAGCGCCGGGGTGCACGTGGACGTGCGCGTCGACCAGACCGGGCAGGACGGTGCCCCCCTGGGCCGCGATGACGGGTGTGCCGGCCGGAGGTGTCAACCGGGTGCCGACCGCGGCGATGCGCCCGTCGACGACCAGCAGGACACCGGGGGGCAGGAACCGGTGCCCGTCGAAGACCTGGGCTCCCTCGATCAGGAAGCTGTCGGTCGCGCCGTCCACGCCGTCCACGCCGTCCACGCCGTCCCCCCTCGTCCGGTCAGAGCCTGGAGTGCCGGCCGGGCAGGCGCAACGCCCTCCCCGGGCGGGCGTGGGTCCCCCCGACCGGGCGCGGGTGCGCAACGGCTGTGGCGGCGGTGGCCTCCGACTCCGTGGCGGGCAACCGACCGGCGCGGCGGCTTGACCGCCGGGGGACGCCGTCGGACGGTCGGGGCGTGACCGCCCGCACCGCCGATGCCCGAGCCGCGCTGCCACCGGCGCTCGCCGCGGCCCTCGAGGGCTACGAGCGGGGGCTGCACGAGGAGCGCGACCTCTCCGAGCACACCGTCCGGGGCTACGTCACCGACGCCGTCTGGCTGCTCGACCACCTCGCCCGGCGAGGCGGCACCGGGGTCGGCGAGCTCGACCTCGCCGTCCTGCGGAGCTGGCTGGCCCAGGGCCGCACCCGCGGTGCCAGCCGGGCGACGACCGCCCGCCGCGCCGCGGCCGCCCGGTCGTTCACCGCGTGGCTGCGCCGGTCCGGCGTGACCCCCGAGGACGTCGGCCTGCGGCTGGTCAGCCCCAAGGCGCACCGCACGCTGCCCGACGTGCTCGCCCCCGACCAGGCCCGCGCGGTCGTCGAGTCGGCCGGCGGCTCCGACGACCCGGTCGGCCTGCGCGACGCCGTCGTCCTCGAGCTGCTCTACGCCAGCGGCATCCGGGTCAGCGAATTGGTCGGCCTCGACGTCGACGACGTCGACCGTGGCCGGCGGCTGCTGCGGGTCCTCGGCAAGGGCCGCAAGGAGCGCAGCGTCCCCTACGGCGCCCCGGCCGAGCAGGCGCTCGACCAGTGGCTGACACGCGGCCGCCCCGCCCTGGCCATCGCGGACTCCGGTCCGGCCCTGCTGCTGGGGCTGCGCGGCCGGCGGCTCGACCCGCGCGAGGCCCGGCGCACGGTGCACGCCGCCGTGGCCCGCGCGCCCGGTGCCCTCGACGTCGGCCCGCACGGGCTGCGCCACTCCGCGGCGACCCACGTGCTCGAGGGCGGCGCCGACCTGCGGTCGGTCCAGGAGCTGCTCGGCCACGCTAGCCTCGCCACGACGCAGATCTACACGCACGTGACGGTCGAGCGCCTCCGTGCGGTGCACGCGCAGGCACACCCGCGGGCCTGAGCGGAGCGCCGACCGTGCCGGACGACCACCTGCCGGACCCCCAGACGCCGGACCCCACCGTGTCCACCCTGTCCGTGCCCCCGCCCGCGGCGGGGTCCCGAGCCCACCAGAGAGCGGGAGTGCGAATCGTGCCCGAGGCGACCATCCACCGGATCGGCGAGTCCGACGAGGACGCCGACGCAGCGCTCGCCGAACTGTGGGCGCAGTACGTCACCGACCGCGCCCCGGCCCTCCGCGACCGGCTGATCCTGCACTACGCGCCGCTGGTGAAGTACGTCGCCGGCCGGGTCGGCAGCGGCCTGCCCGCGCACGTCGAGCACGCCGACCTGGTCTCCTACGGCACCTTCGGGCTGATCGACGCCATCACCCGCTACCAGCCCTCGCGCGAGGTCAAGTTCGAGAGCTACGCGATGTCGCGCATCCGCGGCGCGATCATCGACGAGCTCCGCAGCACCGACTGGATCCCGCGGTCGGTGCGGATGAAGGCGCGCCAGTTCGAGCGCACCGTCGCCGCCCTCGAGACCCGGCTGCAGCGCAGCCCGACCGAGGAGGAGGTGGCCACCGAGATGGACATGGACGTCGAGGAGGTCCGCAAGTTCCTCGGCCAGCTCTCCCTGGTCAACGTGGTGGCCCTCGACGAGCTGCTCACCGACGACGACGGCGGTGCGCCCCGGCTGGTCGACACCCTGCAGGACGCCAACGCCCTCGACCCGCAGGCCGTCGCCGAGCACGGTGAGGCCCGCCAGCTGCTCGCCCGCGCCGTCGAGCAGCTGCCGGAGCGGGAGAAGGTCGTCGTCAGCCTCTACTACTTCGAGGGCCTGACCCTGGCCGACATCGGCCGCGTCCTCGGCGTCACCGAGAGCCGGATCTGCCAGCTGCACACCAAGGCCGTCCTGCACCTGCGCACCAAGCTCGCCGACATCGCCTGAGACCGCCCGGGCCCCGACCGGGCCTCCTCCCGGGGCCGGCGCGGTGTCAGCCCAGCGGGAGGAGCCTGACCTCGGGCGGGCGCAGCAGCGCCAGCGGGTCGAGATGGGTCTGCCCGCGGCGCAGGCCCCAGTGCAGGCAGGCCGCGGCCGGGCAGCCCTCGTGACCGGCCAGCACCGTGCCGAGCGGGGAGCCGCGGGCCACTCCCTGACCGGCGGCGACGGCGGGCTGCACCGGCTCGTAGGTCGTCCGCAGCCCGTCCGCGTGGTCCACGCTCACCACCGGCCTCCCGGCGACCATCCCGGTGAAGACGACCACGCCGTCGCCGGCGGCCCGGACCACGGTCCCCGGCGCCCCGGCGAGGTCGGCACCCCGGTGTCCGGGCCCGTACGGCGACAGTGGCGGCTGGAACGGCCGGGTCACCGTCGGCGGGTCCCCGAGCGGGGACGTCCACGCCGGGGAGCCGACGACCGGGGGCGGGGGCTCGGCGACCGCCGGAGCGGCCCCGAGGACCGCGGCGACCGCGAGCAGCGCGACGACGAGGGGCCGGGCGGGCGCGAGGACGGGCACCCCGGGAGCCTCGCCGTCCGCCCGGCCGCGAGACGCCGTGGCCGCCGGGCTGTGGACGGCGCCGACGGCGGGGGAGGGGCACACCGGCCGCGGCGTATGCTGTCCGGTGCGGCCCGCCCCGGCGGGCCGACTCCGCGCGTCCTCCTCCCGCCGCTCCGGCGGGGCAGCCCCACCTCGGTCCCGGTCCCCCCGGGTCGGTGGCGCCGCAGGACGCCAGGGCGGTGCGCCACCCGGCGCCCGCGTCAACCGAGGAGCGCGGCCGCCCGTCGGCCGTGCGCACGACAGGAAGGCTGCACATGGCAGTCGTCAGCATGAAGCAGCTGCTCGACAGCGGCGTCCACTTCGGGCACCAGACCCGCCGCTGGAACCCGAAGATGAAGCGCTTCATCTTCACCGAGCGCAACGGCATCTACATCATCGACCTGCAGCAGACGCTCGGGTACATCGACAGTGCCTACGAGTTCGTCAAGCAGACCGTCGCCCACGGCGGCTCGATCCTCTTCGTCGGCACCAAGCGCCAGGCGCAGGAGGTCGTCGCCGAGCAGGCGCAGCGGGTCGGCATGCCCTACGTCAACCAGCGCTGGCTGGGCGGCATGCTCACCAACTTCCAGACCGTGCACAAGAGGCTCCAGCGGCTCAAGGAGCTCGAGGACATGGAGCAGACCGGCGTGCTGGTCAGCCTGTCCAAGAAGGAGCAGCTCGGCCTGACCCGCGAGAAGGCCAAGCTCGAGCGCAGCCTCGGCGGCATCCGCGACATGCAGAAGGTGCCCAGCGCCATCTGGATCGTCGACACGAAGAAGGAGCACATCGCCGTCGGCGAGGCCCGCAAGCTGAACATCCCGGTGGTGGCGATCCTCGACACCAACTGCGACCCCGACGAGGTCGACTTCAAGATCCCGGGCAACGACGACGCGATCCGCAGCATCACCGTGCTGACCCGCGTGGTCGCCGACGCCGTCGCCGAGGGCCTCATGGCCCGCTCGGCCGCGCAGGCCAACGCCGGGCGCGAGGAGGGCGGCGCCCCGGTCATCGGTGGCGACGAGCCGCTGCCGGACTGGGAGCGCGAGCTGCTCACCGGCCAGGCCGACGGTGCCGCCGAGGCGACCGCCGCCGAGGCCACCCCGCTCCCGGAGACCCCGGCCGCCCCGCCGGCCGTGACCGCCGAGGAGATCGCCCCCGTCGAGGGCGTGCCCGCCACCGGCGACACGTCCACCGGCACCCAGGGCGCCCAGAACGGCTGACCCGCCGGCGCCGCTGCCCAGCCCTCCGGGGGCGGGCAGCGGCGCCGCGGCACGTCCGCACCCACCCGCATCCAGACCCGTAGGGAAGTGACATGCCTGCCTTCACCGCCGCCGACGTCAAGCGGCTCCGCGACGCCACCGGCGCCGGCATGATGGACGCCAAGAAGGCCCTGACCGAGGCCGACGGCGAGTACGACAAGGCCATCGAGCTGCTGCGCATCAAGGGCGCCAAGGACGTCGGCAAGCGCCTCGAGCGCTCGACGACCAACGGCATCGTCGTCAGCCGGGACGGCGCGCTGCTCGAGCTCGACTGCGAGACCGACTTCGTCGCCAAGAACGCCGACTTCGTGGCCCTCGCCGAGCGCCTGCTCGACCTCGCGCTGCAGAGCAAGCCGGCCGACGCCGAGGCCCTGCTGGCCACCGAGGTCGACGGCCAGACCGTCGCCAAGCTGGTCGAGGCCGAGTCCGCCCGCATCGGCGAGAAGCTGGTCCTCTCCCGCTTCGCCGCCTTCGACGGCCCGACCGCGGTCTACCTGCACAAGCGCGCCACCGACCTGCCCCCGGCCATCGGCGTCGCGGTGCAGTACACCGGCGGCGACGAGGACGCCGCGCGCTCGCTGGCGATGCACATCGCTGCCGCCCGCCCGCGGTTCCTCACCCGCGACGAGGTCCCGGCCGAGGCCGTCGAGACCGAGCGCCGCGTGGCCGAGCAGACCGCCAAGGAGGAGGGCAAGCCCGAGCAGGCGATCACCAAGATCGTCGAGGGTCGGGTCAACGCCTACTACAAGGACTTCGTCCTGCTCGAGCAGCCGTCGATCACCGAGCCCAAGCGCACGGTGAAGCAGATCCTCGACGACGCCGGCCTCACCGTGGAGCGCTTCGCCCGCTTCGAGGTCGGCCAGGCGTAACACCAGCGGCAGGAAGGACCCCGCCACCCCCGATCGGCCCCGCCACAGGGGCCCGGCGCCGCGCATGCGAGGCGTGGGGGGTGGCGGGGTCCTTCGTCCGTCCCACTCGGGACGGGGCCGGTGGTGTGTCCGGGTCCCGCTGGCGCCGGGCGCGCGGTTTGGCAGGATCACGGGAACGTCGTCGAGCGAGGGATGAGCAGTTGACCGACACCGCCGCGCCGAGCACCTTCGCGCCCACGTCCGCACCGACCTCCGCTCCCACGGCCTTCCAGCCCGCCGACGGTGGGGGGTACAAGCGCGTCCTGCTCAAGCTCTCGGGTGAGGCCTTCGGCGGCGGCAAGGTGGGCGTCGACTCCGGCATCGTCCAGAGCATCGCCGAGCAGCTGGCCGACGTCGTCCACGGCGGCACCCAGGTCGCCGTCGTCGTCGGCGGGGGCAACTTCTTCCGCGGCGCGGAGCTCTCGCAGGCGGGCATGGACCGCCGGCACGCCGACTACATGGGCATGCTGGGCACGGTCATGAACTGCCTGGCGCTGCAGGCGTTCTGCGAGCAGGTGGGTCTGCAGACCCGGGTGCAGTCGGCGATCGCCATGGGCCAGGTCGCCGAGCCCTACATCCCGCGCAAGGCCGTCCGGCACCTGGAGAAGGGCCGGCTGGTCATCTTCGGTGCCGGCGCGGGCATGCCCTACTTCTCCACCGACACCGTCGCCGCCCAGCGTGCGCTGGAGATCGGCTGCCAGGTGCTCCTGATGGCCAAGAACGGCGTCGACGGCGTCTACGACGACGACCCGCGCACCAACCCCGCGGCCACCATGTACCACGACCTGGACTACGCCACGGTCCTCGCCGACCAGCTCAAGGTCGCCGACGCCACCGCCATCAGCCTGTGCATGGACAACCAGATGCCGATCGTGGTGTTCAACCTGCTGCAGGACGGCAACATCGCCCGCGCCGTGGCAGGTGAGAGGATCGGGACGCTGATCAGCCAGCCGGACTGAGCCCGGCGCCCGCCACGCGCAGCCGCACCCAGAGGGACGGCGGGGCACCCCGCCGCAGGAGGAGAGACCCGTGATCGACGACACCCTGCTCGACGCCGAGGAGCGGATGGACAAGGCCCTGTCGGTCGCGCGGGAGGACCTCGGCTCGGTGCGCACCGGCCGGGCCGCGCCGTCGATGTTCAACAAGATCCTGGTCGACTACTACGGCGCCCCCACGCCGGTGCCGCAGATGTCCTCGATCACCGTGCCCGAGGCCCGCATGGCGGTCATCAAGCCCTACGACAACAGCCAGCTGTCGGCCATCGAGAAGGCCATCCGCGACAGCGACCTCGGCGTCAACCCGACCAACGACGGCCAGATCATCCGCGTGGTGTTCCCGCAGCTGACCGAGGAGCGTCGCCGCGACCTGGTGAAGATGGCCCGGTCCAAGGGCGAGGACGCCAAGGTCGCCGTCCGCAACGTGCGCCGTCGCGCCAAGGAGGAGCTCGACCGCATCGCCAAGGACGGCGAGGCCGGCGAGGACGACGTGCGCCGCGCGGAGAAGGAGCTCGACGACCTCACCGCCCAGCACGTCGCGAGCATCGACGAGGCGGTCAAGAACAAGGAGGGCGAGCTGCTCGAGGTCTGAGCGCTCCGCCCGTCCCCTGCCATGACCTCCCGTCCCGACGCCCCCGGGGCCGGTCCGTCCGGCCCGGGTGGCCCGCGCCGGCCGGCCGCCCGCACGG
>NZ_JBFNXQ010000057.1:0-34386 GCF_041018925.1 Geodermatophilus maliterrae | reverse complement strand
CGGGCGCCCGCCGATCAGAGGTAGGACGTGTTCGGCTCGAGGCCGCACAGCACCCGGCCGTAGAGCTCGTAGTTGGTGCTCGGGTGCATCAGCGCGTGCAGGTTGAGGGCCTGCACGTCCCGGTGGACGCGTCCGATCAGCACGGAACGGTGCAGCGACGACCCGCCGCTGGCCTCGGCGAGCACCGCGACCGATCGCTTCGCCAGGTCGAACGTCCGGCCGAGCGTGACGCGCGCCAGCACCCTGTCCTCGAGCTTCCACACCTCGCCCGTGGCGCCCTTGCGGTCGACCAGGCCGGCGACGCGTCGGGCGTGGAACCGGGTCTCCTCCAGGAGCACGGTGGCCTCGGCCACCTGCAGGTGGGTCACCGGTGCATCGCTCTGCCCCGCGTAGTCGGTGTAGGTGATCTTCCGGTCGGGGAGACGCTCGAGGAAGGTGTCCCGCGCGGCCGTGGCGAGCCCGACGGCGACGCCCGAGAAGGTGGCGCAGCCGGTCGGCACGAGCGGGGCGCTGAACACGGGGGAGTCGGCGTTCCGGCGTGAGGCGTACCGCCCGGCGAGGACCTCGGGCAGGGGCAGCACGCGCTCCTCGGGCACGAAGAGGTCGGTGGCGACGGTGGTCACGCTCCCGGTCGCCGACAGGCCCGCGGAGTGCCAGTCGTCCACGACGCCCAGCTGGTCCATCGGCACCAGCGCCATGACCGGCCACGGCGTGCCGTCCGGGGCGGGTGCCATCGCCATGACGCACTGCCAGTGGCTGTGTCCCGCCCCGCTGGTGAACGGCCAGCGTCCGTTGACCACCAGGCCGCCCTCGTTGGGCGTCGCCGACGCCGTGGGGCTGAGGACGGCGCAGACCCGGGCCCCCCGCCGCTCGAACACCTGGTCCTGGACGCCGTCGGGGAACAGGGAGGCGATCCAGTTGCCCACCGACCACACGGCGGCGTTCCAGGCGGTCGAACCGTCGGCCTCGGCGAGGGTCGCGAGCACGTCCATCACGGTGCGCGCGTCGCTCTCGTGGCCCCCGTAGCGAGCGGGCGTCCGCATGGCGAAGACGCCGGCGTCGGACATCGCCGCCACCACGTCGCCGTGCAGCCGCCGGTTGTCCTGGGACCAGGCGACCTTCGAGCGGATCAGCTCCCGGAGCTCGGCTGCTCGGCCGACCAGCTCACTGCCCGACGGCGTGGACTCCTGAGGCACGTTTCCTCCTGGCGGTCGACGAGGTGCGGCCGGCCGCAGGGTGCGGCAGCGCGTGCGGCCGAGCCCGGCGGTCGGCGGGCGTCGTCGACCGCGTCGAGACCACGGAGCGGGCTCCGGCCGTCCCGGACTCTGTCAGGACCCGGTGGTGGGGGCTTCTCCTCCCGTGCCTCCCGGCTCGCAAGCGAGGAGACGTTGCCGGGGGACCGTGCGACGAGCATTCGTCTCGGCGCCGGCCGGGACCACCGTGCCGCGCATCGCGAGCCCGCCGAACCACGCAGGAGGTCCTGCAGTGCCCGTCACCGAGCTGTCGTCGACACCCGGCCCCACCGACCTCGCCGCGGTGCGCGCGGTGCCGCAGCGGATCGTCGAGGCGTGGTCGCGTCACGACGCCGACGCCTTCGCCCAGACCTTCACCGAGGACGGCACGATGATCCTGCCGAACGACGTGTTCGCGCCGGGCCGGGCCGGCATCCGCGCGTTCATGGCCGGCGCGTTCGCCGGTCCGTACCGGGGCACGCAGGTGACCGGTACGCCGGTGCACGTCCGCCTGCTCGGTCCCGACGTCTGCGTGCTGGTCACCCGCGGCGGCGTCCTGCGCCCCGGCGAGACCGAGGTCGCCGAGGACCGCCGCGTCCTCGCCACCTGGGTCCTCCACAGGCAGGACGGGACGTGGAAGGTCGCCGCCTACCAGAACACGCCCGCCGCGGCCTAGCGGCGACCGCGACCCGATCGAGAGGCCGCCACGATGCGACCGTTCCGGATCGAGATCCCCGACAGCCGACTCGACGACCTCCACCGCAGGATCGCAGCGACCCGGTGGCCCGCCGGGGACGCCGGACCGGGGTGGGAGCGCGGGGTGCCGCCGTCCTACCTCAGGGAACTGGCGGGTCACTGGCAGTCGGGGTACGACTGGCGAGCAGCAGAGCGTGAGCTGAACGCCCATCCCCAGTACCGCACCGAGATCGACGGCGCGACCGTGCACTTCCTGCACGTGCGCTCACCGGAGCCGGGGGCCCGGCCACTGCTGCTGACCCATGGGTGGCCTGGCTCGGTGGTGGAGTTCCTGGACGTCATCGGTCCGCTCACCGACCCGCGCGCCCACGGGGGCCACCCCCGGGACGCCTTCCACCTGGTCCTGCCCTCCCTGCCGGGGCACGGGTTCTCCGGCCCGGAGCTGGAGCCGGGCTGGGACGTCGGCCGGATCGCCCGTGCCTGGGTCACGCTGATGGACCGGCTCGGTCACGACTCCTTCCTCACGGCGGGCGGGGACTGGGGGTCCCTCGTCTCCCTCGAGCTGGCTCGCCGGGCCCCCGACCGCGTGGTGGGGGCGCACCTGGCCATGCTCCCGACGCTGCCCTCCGGGGATCCGGCCGAGCTCGCCGCGCTGTCCGACGCCGACCTGGGCCGGCTCGCCAAGCTCACCCGGTACGACGAGGAGCTCTCGGCGTACCTGCGCCTGCAGTCCACGCGGCCGTGGACCGTCTCCTACGGGCTCACCGACTCACCGGTCGGGCAGCTCGCCTGGATCGTCGAGAAGTTCCGCGAGTGGACCGACTCGGCGGAGGTGCCGGAGGACGCCGTGGACCGCGACCGGCTGCTCACGAACGTCAGCGTCTACTGGTTCACGGGGACGGCCGCGTCGTCGGCATCGCTGTACTACGAGTCGGCTGCCCACCTCCGGGCGCTGTTCACCCCCGGGGCCCAGCACCCGCCGGTGACGGTGCCCGTCGGGGTCGCGGCGTTCGGCGCCGACCCGGTGACGCCGGTCAGGGCGCTGGCGGAGCGGGACCTCCCGTCGATCAGCCACTGGTCGGAGTTCGAGCGTGGCGGCCACTTCCCCGCCATGGAGCAACCGGAGGCCTACGTCGGCGACCTCAGGGTCTTCGCGCGCAGCCTGCGCGGCCAGGGGTGAGGCCCACGTGACCACCGACCACCTGCTCGGTGTCCCGGAGTCGCGCACCGGGACGTCGCCGGCCGTGGACCGCACACCCCGCCCGCGGACGGTGTGGTGGCGACGGCCGTGGATCGTCCCCCTGGCGCTCGTGGTGACCACCGTCCAGCTCTTCATCTGGCCGCCCTACCTGGGGCTCGACCCCGCGACCGCGACCGTCCCGGTGCCGCCGGACCTGCCCTGGAAGTACCCCCTGCTGGTGGCGCACATCGCCTTCGGCTCCATCGCGCTGATCGCCACCTGCCTCCAGCTGTGGCCGCGGCTGCGGCGACGCCGTCCCGCCCTGCACCGGTGGACCGGACGCGTCTACGTCTTCGGCGGGGTGCTCCCGGCGGCTGCCTGCGCCGCGGTCCTGCTCACCTGGATGGGCGGACCCGGCTGGATCGGCCGGATCGCGCTGGAGGTGTTGTGGGTGGCCTCCACCGTCACCGGGTGGATGGCCGCCCGGCGCCGCCGGTGGCCGGTCCACCGGCGCTACATGGTCTACAGCTTCGCGCTGACCATGGACGCCTTCTCGACCAGGGCGCTGATCGTCGTCATCGCCGCCATGGCCGGCCCCGACCTCGACCTGGTGCTGTTCCTGGAGTCGGTCGCCTGGTGCGGCTGGCTGTTCAACCTGCTGGTCGCGCACGTCTGGCTCGAACGGACCAGCCGGTCCTCGGCCCACCGCGCCGCGCTCGCTGCCTGACCCCTCGATCCCAGCCGCTCTCCCCGCCGTGGAGGACTCATGCCACCCCCCATCCAAGTCGCCGTGGTCGGCCTCGGCTACGTCGGCACCTGCGTCGCGGCGACCCTCGCCGGGCGCGGCCTGGACGTGGTCGGCGTCGACGTCGACCGGGGCCGGGTCGGTGCCCTCGCGGAGGGGCGCAGCCCCTTCGCCGAGGCGGGGCTCCCCGAGCTGCTCTCCACCGCCATCGGCGCGGGACGCCTCCGGCTGAGCACCTCGTTCGACGCCGTCGAGAGTGCCGACGTCGTCCTGCTGACCGTGGGCACGCCCGTGCGTGCCGACGGGGCGCTGGCCGCCGAGCAGCTGACCGCGGCCAGCCGGGAGGTCGGGCGGCGGCTGCGCCCGGGCCAGCTCGTGGTGGTCAAGAGCACCGTGCCGGCGGGCACGGTCCGCAGCCTCGTCCTGCCGCTGCTCCACGGTGGTGGGCTGGCCGGCGGGCGGGACTTCGCCCTGGCCTTCACCCCGGAGCGGCTGTCGGAGGGGACCGCGCTGCGCGACCTGCGCACGTTCCCGATCGTGACCGGTGGGCTCACCCCCGAGTGCACCCGGGCCGCGGCCCACTTCTGGCGCTCGGCCATCGGCGCGGACGTCATCCCGGTCGACTCGCTCGAGGCCGCCGAGATCGTGAAGCTGGCGAGCAACTGGTGGCTCGACCTGAACATCGCGCTGGCCAACGAGCTCGCGAAGTTCACCGCCCTCTACGACGTCGACGTGCTCGACGTGATCCGCGCGACCAACACCATGCCGGAGGGCAGCGGCCTGGTGAACATCCTCCGGCCCAGCGTCGGCGTGGGCGGGTCCTGCCTGACCAAGGACCCGTTGATGGTCCACCACTCGGCCAGGGAACGCGGCCTGGAGATCCTGACGGTGCCGGCGGGCCGGGCCGCCAACGACAGCATGCCCGCCTACACCGCGCAGCTGGTCGTGGACGAGCTGACGAAGCTGGGCAAGGACCCGGCGACGTCGAAGGTCGCCGTGCTCGGGCTCGCGTTCAAGAACGGCACCGGCGACCTGCGTGCCACACCCACGCTCGGCGTGGTGTCCCGGCTGGTCCCGGTCTGCGGCGAGGTGGCCCTCCACGACCCGCTGGTGGACGCGGCCGAGGGCGAGCGCGTCTTCGGTCAGCCGCTGGTCCCCGCACTCGCGGACGCCGTCCGCGGCGCCGACTGCGTCGCCGTGCTGGCCCTGCACCCGGAGTTCCGCGACATCGACTTCGCCGCCCTCCCGGTCACCCGGCCCTGCCTCGTGCTCGACGGCCGGGCGCACTACCCGAAGCAGAAGATCGCCGAGCTCCGGGGGCTCGGCTACCACTACCGGGGGATCGGGCGATGAGCGAGCGCGTCGTGGTGACCGGCGGTGCCGGCTTCGTCGGCAGCCACCTGGTGCAGCGGCTGGTCGAACGGGGGGACGAGGTGACGGTGTTCGACGAGCTGCCGCCCGACCCACACGCCGGCGCCCGGTACGTGGCCGGGGACGTCCGCGACGGGGACGCGCTGCGGGCCGTCGTCACCCCGGGCGTGGACGTGGTCTACCACCTGGCCGCCGTCGTGGGTGTGGACCGCTACCTCGCCCAGCCGCTGGACGTCATCGACGTCAACTTCGGTGGCACCCGGGCCGCGCTCGACGCGGCGCTCGGCGCCGGCGCCCGCGTCGTCGTGGCGAGCACCAGCGAGATCTTCGGCAAGAACCCGGCCGTGCCGTGGCGGGAGGACGACGACCGGGTGCTGGGCTCGACGACCTCGGACCGGTGGGCGTACTCCACCAGCAAGGCGCTGGCCGAACACCTCGTGCTGGCCTACGTCCGCCAGCACGGGCTCGAGGCGGCCATCGTGCGCTACTTCAACGTCTACGGCCCGCGTCAGCGCCCCGGCTTCCTGCTCAGCCGATCGGTGCACCGCGCGCTCAACGGACGGCCGCTCGTGCTCTACGACGAGGGCGGCCAGACCCGCTGCTTCACCTACGTGGCCGATGCCGTCGAGGGCACCCTGCTCGCGGGCACCCGGGCGGAGGCCGGCGGCGAGGTCTTCAACCTGGGCAGCTCGACCGAGTGCAGCGTCGGTGCGGCCGTCGCGCTGGTCGCCGAGCTCACCGATGCCCCGACGAGCACCGTCTCGGTGGACACCCGGGCGGCGCTGGGACCGACGTACGAGGACCTCACCCGGCGGGTCCCGGACAGCGGCAAGGCCCGTGAGCTCCTCGGCTGGTCGTGCACGACGTCCCTGCGCGAGGGCCTGGAGCAGACGATCGCCTGGGCGAGGGCCAACCCGTGGTGGCTGCAGACGGCCGACAGCGGGGCGGCATGAGCCGCGGGGACCAGGACCGACCCACCGACGACGGGATGTGAGATGAAGATCGACTGCCGCGTGTGCGGAGGGGTCGTGGAGACGGCGGTGGACCTGGGCCGTCAGCCCATGGCCAACGGGTTCCTGCGGCCCGACCAGCGCGACACGGAGCACTTCTTCGACCTGGCCATCGGGATGTGCGAGCGCTGTACCACCGTCCAGCTGATGGAGGAGGTGCCGCAGGAGATGCGGTACCACTCCGCGTACCGCTACCAGGCCTCCGGGTCCGTGGGGCACCGCCGGCACTTCGCGGCCATCGCCAGGCACTTCCTCGACCAGGAGCTGCTGGGTCCCGACCCGTTGATCGTCGAGATCGGCTGCAACGACGGCGTCATGCTGGAGACGATCGCGAGGGCCGGGGTCCGGCACCTGGGGGTGGAGCCGTCCGGGAACGTCGCCGCGGTGGCCAGGTCGAAGGGCGTCCGGGTGCGGGAGGACTTCTTCGACGAGGCCACCGGCCGTGACATCCGCCGGACCGATGGCCCGGCCGACGTCGTCTTCGGTGCCAACACGATCTGTCACATCGCGCACGTCCACTCGCTGTTCGCCGGCATCGACGAGCTGCTGTCCGACCGGGGCGTCTTCGTCTTCGAGGAGCCCTACCTGGGCACCATCATCGGCCGTACCGCGTTCGACCAGATCTACGACGAGCACGTCTTCTACTTCACGGTGCGGGCGATGCACGCCATCGCCCGGCAGTTCGGCTTCGAGGTCGTGGACGCCGAGCACATCGCCATGCACGGCGGCTCCATCCGCTACACCCTCGCCCGGCCGGGCCGGCGCCCCGTCGCCGCGCGCGTGGGGGAACTGCTGGCGCAGGAGCGTGCCGCCGGACTGGCCGAGCGGGCGACGCTGCAGCGCTTCGACGCCACGATCTCCGGTCTGCGGGTGGAGCTCGTCGAGCTGCTGCGCAGCCTGCGGTCGGCCGGCCGGCGGGTCGTCGGGTACGGAGCCCCCGGGAAGAGCACGACGGTCACGAACTTCTGCGGCATCGGTCCCGACCTCATCCCGTACATCGTCGACTCGACGCCGGAGAAGCAGGGGCACCTGCTGCCGGGGACGCACATCCCCGTGCTGGCCCCGGAGGCGTTCTCGGAGGACCCGCCGGACCACGCCGTGCTCTTCTCCTGGAACCACGCCGCCGAGATCACCGCGAAGGAGTCGGCCTTCGCCGCAGCCGGCGGCCGCTGGATCACCTACGTCCCCCGGGTGGCCGTCACGTCCGCCGGCGCCACCGCAGCGCTGGCCGGCTGACCCGCCGGTCGCGACGAGCACCACGAGGAGGACAGGTGAGCGAGACGCTGCGCGTCCCGGCGACGACGTACCTGCAGGGGTCGCCGCCGTGGCTGCTGGACTGGCTGGAGGAGGAGGACCAGCCGCTGCCGCGACTGTGGTTCGCCGACGAGACGCCGCAGACCGAGCAGCAGGTGCAGGGGTTCGAGATCGACCGCTGTCCGGTGACCGTCGGTGAGTTCGCGGAGTTCGCGGACAGCACCGGCTACCGGACCGATGCCGAACGGCACGGCTACGGGCTGGTGTACACCGACACCTGGGTCGAGTGCCCCGGCGCCAGCTGGCGCGCGCCCGGCGGTCCCGGCACCCGCACCGACGGGTACGAGGACCACCCGGTGGTGCACGTGTCCTTCCCGGACGCCAACGCCTACGCCGGGTGGGCGGGCAAGCGGCTGCCGACCGAGGCCGAGTGGGAACTGGCCGCGCGCGGCACCCGGTTCCGGATCTGGCCCTGGGGCGACCAGTGGGACGGCAGCAGCGCCAACACCGCGGAGACGTACGCCGGGCCGCTCACCTCGCTGGAGGAGTGGCGGAAGTGGTGGCTGGCCGCGGTGGAGCGCTCGGGACCGATGCCCCGGACCACCCCCGTCGGCACCTTCGCCGGGCGGGGGGACAGCGCCTTCGGCTGCGTCGACATGGCCGGGAACGTCTACGAGTGGACCGCGACGCCGTCCGGCCTCTACGCCGGCGCGACGGCGTGCGACCCCAGCGTGCGCATGGCGCTCGGTCGCTACCGCGTGATGCGGGGCGGCTCCTGGATGAACTTCCGGTACCAGGTCCGGTGCGCCGAACGCATCCACGGCGATCCGTCCGGGTGGTCGAGTTTCGCGGTGGGCTTCCGCTGCGCGAAGGACGCGCAGAGCGAGTGAGCGGTCAACGAGGAGGAGCGATGGTCACGATCGTCTTGCCGACCGGGTGGACGGGTGGACGAACGGAGTTCGAGGGCACGGCGGGCCTCCTGCCCGAGGTCATCCGGCGGTTCGCCGACAGTCATCCCGAGTACCGCCGCCGGCTGCTCGGCCCGGAGACCGAGCTGCTGCGGTACATCAACTACTGCGTGGACGACGACCTCGTCCCCCGGCACGCGCGGAGCGAGACGACCGTGCCCGCCGGCAGCACGGTGACCGTGATCGCGCCGATGGCGGGCGGCTGACCGTGCGCCGCGTCGTGCTGGAGTCCCAGGGGCCGCCGAGCGTCCTGCGGGCGGTCGACTGCGAGCTGCCCGAGCCAGGGCAGGGGCAGGTGCTGGTCCGGGTCGTCGCCACGGGCGTCAACGTGGTGGACCTGCTGCAGCGCTCGGGCAGCTACGCGGTGTCCCTGCCGTTCACGCCCGGCCTGGAGGGCAGCGGGGTCGTGGAGCGGGTCGGTCCCGGGACCGGAGGTGTCTCGCCGGGGGACCGGGTCGCGTGGGCCGCTCCGGCGGGTTCCTACGCCACCCACTGCCTGGTGCGGGCCGACCGCATCGTGCCCGTGCCGGAGCGGCTGCCGCTCGAGGTCGCGGCGACGGTGCTCGTGCAGGGCATGACCGCCCACGCCCTCGCCACCGACGTCGTGCCGCTCCGTCCGGGGGACGTCTGTCTCGTCCACGCCGCCGCCGGCGGGGTCGGCGGCCTGCTGTGCCAGTACGCGGCGGCGCGCGGCGCCACCGTCGTGGCGACCGCGTCGGGCGCGGAGAAGGCGCAGACCGCGCTCGCCCACGGGGCCCGGTACGTCGTCGACTACGCCGTCGACTACACCGTCGAGGACGTCGCGGCCCGGGTGCGGGAGCTGACCGGCGGCGTCGACGTGGTCTACGACGGCGTGGGGAGGGACACTTTCGCGGCCGGCCTGAGCTGCCTGCGTCCGCGCGGGACGTTCGTCCTCTACGGACAGACCAGCGGGCCGGTGCCTCCGGTCGACCCCCAGGTCCTCCAGGCCGGGGGGTCCCTGTTCCTCACCAAGGCCTCCCTCGGCGCCTACGACCCGACGCGGGAGGACCTGCTGCGACGTGCCGCCACGGTGTTCGACGACGTGCTGGCCCGCCGGCTCGTGCCCCGGCTGCACGCCGCGTACGCCCTGGAGGAGGCCGCGGAGGCGCACGCGGAGATCGAGTCACGCCGATCGATCGGCAAGTTGCTGCTCCGTCCCTAACCTGCCCGCCTTCGCCACCCACCGCGGGGCTGCAGCCCCGCAACGAGCTGAGGAGAACGCATGGACTCGCCCGATCCCGTCGCCGTCGTCGGGATGTCGTGCCGGTTCGCGGGCGGCATCGACTCGCCCGGGGAGTACTGGGACCTCCTCCGGGAGGGCGGGAACACCATCGGCAGGGTGCCGGAGGACCGGTGGCGGCCCTACGCGGAGCGGGGTCTTCAGCACGCTGCCGCCGTCCGGGACGCGACCCCCTTCGGCGCCTTCCTCGACGACGTCCGGGGGTTCGACGCGGAGTTCTTCGGCATCACGCCCCGCGAGGCCGCGCTGATGGACCCGCAGCAGCGGATCGTCCTCGAGCTCGCGTGGGAGGCGCTGGAGGACGCCGGCATCCCGCCACGGACCCTGGCCGGCACCGACACCGGTGTCTACATGGGGGTCGGGGCGGACGACTACGGCCGCAGGCTGCTGGAGGACCTGCCCGGCATCGAGGCGTGGACGGGGATCGGCGGCTCCCTCTGCGCCGTGGCGAACCGGGTCTCCTACACGCTCGACCTGCGGGGGCCGAGCATGACGACGGACACCGCCTGCTCGTCGTCCCTGGTGGCCGTCCACCTCGCGGTCACGGCACTGCGTGCGGGGGAGTGCCGGGTGGCGCTGGCCGGCGGCGTGCTGGTGATGGCGTCACCGGCGCTGTCGCTGGTCCTGGATGCCGCCGGGGCGACGGCCCCCGACGGGCGGTGCAAGTCCTTCGACGCCGCCGCCGACGGGTACGGCCGCGGCGAGGGCGGCGGGGTGGTCGTGCTCAAGCGGCTGGCGGACGCGCGACGTGACGGGGACCGGGTGCTCGCGGTCATCCGCGGCAGCGCCGTGCACCAGGACGGTCGCACCCAGGGCATCATGGCGCCCAGCGGCGCAGCCCAGGCACACCTGATGCGCCGCGTCTGCGAGCGGTCCGGCATCGACCCGGCCACCGTGGACTACGTCGAGGCACACGGGACCGGCACGAAGGCCGGTGATCCCCTGGAAGCCGGCGCGATCGCCGAGGTCTTCGGCGCCGGACGCACCCCGGACCGGCCCTGCCTCATCGGGTCGGTGAAGCCGAACATCGGGCACCTGGAGGCCGGGGCAGGTGTCGCCGGCGTGATCAAGACCGTCCTGGCACTCCGGCACGGCGAGATCCCGGCGAGCCTCAACTGCCCGACCCCCGACCCGGCGATCCCCTGGGCCACCAACGGGTTGCGCGTCGTGACCGACCGCACGCCGTGGCCGGAGTCCCGGGGACCGCGACGGGCCGGCGTCTCCAGTTACGGCTACGGCGGCACGATCGCGCACGTCCTCCTGGAGGCCGCGGACGAGGCCGACGGCCGGACGGGTGAGGAGATGGTGCCCGGCCGTCCCGCGGTGTTCCCCCTGTCCGCGGCGAGCCCGGCCGCGCTGCAGGGGTGGGCCGGTCGACTCGCCGCCCGACTCGGCCGGCGAGGGGCTCCGGCGACGGCCGGCGTCGGTCGCACGCTGGCCCGTCACCGGGACCACCTCCCCGTGCGGGCCGCGGTGGTGGCGGCCGACCGCGAGCAGCTGGCCCGTGGGCTGGCCGCGATCGCGGCGGCCGAGCCGGCCTCGATCACCGGGACGGCGCTGCCGGCCGCGGACCGCGGACTGGTGTGGGTGTTCTCCGGACAGGGCTCCCAGTGGACCGGTATGGGGCGCGAGCTGCTCGCGACCGACCCGTGCTTCGCCGAGGTCGTCGACGCTCTGGAGCCGGTGTTCCTCGAGGAGCTGGGGTCGTCCCTGCGCGAGGCCGTCCTCGGTGACGGCCCACACCCCACGGACGTCGTCCAGCCGATGATCTTCGCGATGGGGGTGGCCCTCGCCGCCACCTGGCGCGCCCGCGGGATCGTCCCGGACGCGGTCATCGGTCACTCGGTCGGCGAGATCGCCGCTGCGGTCACCGCCGGAGTGCTCAGCCTCGAGGACGGCGCCCGGCTCGTCTGCCGCCGCTCGGTCCTGCTGCGCCGGGTGGTCGGCCAGGGCGCGATGGCCTGGGTCGGCCTCTCGCCGGACGAGGCGCGCCGGCGGCTCGGCTCCCGGACGGACGTCGTCGTGGCGGTCGCCTCGAGTCCTGCGTCCTCCGTCGTCTCCGGGGACGTCGACGCCGTGGAGGAGCTCTGCCGGCAGTGGGCGGCGGACGGGATCGACACCCGGCGCATCGACTCCGACGTGGCGTTCCACAGCCCGCAGATGGAGTCGCTCGCCAGCAGCCTCGCCGAGGCGGTGTCCGATCTGCGACCCGGCGCCCCGGTCCTGCGCAGCTACTCGTCCACGCTCCCCGACCCGCGCTCGCGTGCGGCGCGGGACGGCTCGTACTGGGCCGCCAACCTGCGGGGGGTGGTGCGGTTCCAGCAGGCGGTGACGGCAGCGGTGGAGGACGGCTACCGGCTCTTCGTGGAGGTGTCCCCGCACCCGGTGGTGACGCACTCCCTCCGCGAGACCCTCGACTCCGACGACGTGGCCGGTTCCTTCGTCGGCGCGACCCTGCGCCGCCACCGGCCAGAGCGGCGGACGCTGCTGGAGAACCTGGCGGCGCTGTACTGCCACGGCGCCGGGGTCGACTGGTCGGCGGCGTGGCCCGGCGGCGCACCCGTGGAGATCCCCACGACGGTGTGGCAGCACCGACCCCACTGGGTCGAGGAGCACGTGGAGCGGTCGGTGGCCACCCGACCCCACGACCCGCGGAGCCACACCGTGCTGGGAGGGCGGAGCGCCGTCCACGGCTCCTCGCCCGCGCAGGTCTGGCGGACCCGCCTCGACCGCGCGTCACGCCCCTACCCCGGTGAGCACCCGGTCCGGGGGGTGGAGATCCTGCCGGCCGCCGTGCTGATCGCGACGTTCCTCGCCGCGGCGTCGTCCGCCACCGGGGAGGAGGCCGACCTCGCCGACGTGACACTGCGGACCCCCGTGAGCCTCACCGATCCGCGGGACCTGCAGGTCGTCCTCCAGGACCGGACGGTGCGGCTGTCGTCCCGGCCGGCGGGTTCGCGGACGGACGAGCAGGACTGGCTCACCCACACCACGGCCGTGGTGGTCCCGGCCACGGCACCGTCCTGGCCGGGACCGAGGGCCACCCTGCCCGAGGGGTCGGAGCGGCCGGGCAGCCACGTCGAGGACCGGCTCGCCGCCCTGGGAGTGGCGGGGATGGGTTTTCCCTGGGCGCTCGAGCGGCTGCGGTGCGCCGACGGCGCGCTCACCGCGACCGTGTGGGCCGACCCCGGCGGGAGCGCGGGCCCCGGGAGCTGGGCCCCCGTGCTGGACGCCGTGCTCTCGGCTGCGTCGGTGGTCTTCCCGGGCCCGCCGGTGCTGCGGATGCCGGCGCACGTGCGGCAGGTGACGCTGGCGGGCGCCGCCCCGGGGCGCGCCGCCGTCACCGTGCGCACGACCGGCCCGGACGTCGTCGACGTGGAGATCGCCACCGAGGAGGGGGCGACGGTCGGTGTGCTGCTCGGCCTGCGCTACGGGACGCCGGACGGGGCGACAGCGGTCGTGACCAGTCCTCGTCGGACCGTGCACGAGTTGTGCTGGCGGCCCCGGTCCCGACCGCACCTGAGGGGCCTGGGCGCGCCGACGGTCCTGCTCGTCGGGCCCGACACACCACTGCGGCGCAGGCTCGCCGGCGGGCTGGCGGAGGCCGGACGTGCCCACCGGGTCGTGGAGGGACCGGCCGGACTCCGGACCGGCGAGCTGACCGGCGCCCACGCCGTCGTGGTGGTGCCGGACGGCGCCGGGGCGGTCGACGACGTCGCCCACCGCGGCGCCTGGTTGCTCGCCAGCACGGCGCAACGGATGGCCGGAGCCGGGGCGGCCACCCCCGGCAGGTTGTGGTGCGTGACCGAGGGGGTGCGCGAGGCCCTCGATGAGCGGGCCGTCGGGTACTGCGCCCTGTGGGGCATCGGCCGGGTCGTCGGCGGTGAGCACCCGGACCTCTGGGGCGGGATCGTCGACCTCGGTGGGTCGGTGGACGACGTCCCCCTGCTGCTCGAGGTCCTCGGCGGCCCCCGCGGGGAGGACGTCGTCGCCGTGCGGGACGGCGAGCAGTTCGTCGCCCGCCTGCACCGACCCGAGGGCGAACCCCACCTGCCGCCCGTCCGGTGCAGCCCCGACGGCACCTACGTCATCACCGGCGGGCTCGGGGTCCTCGGGAGGCAGGTGGCGCTGTGGCTGGCCGACAGGGGCATGCGCCGGGTCGTGCTGGCCGGCCGCCGAGCCCTCCCGCCCCGCCACGAGTGGCACCTGCTCGGCGATCCCGAGACCCGGGCGCAGGTGGACACCGTCCGCTCCCTGGAACGCCTCGGCGTCACGGTGGTCACCGTCGCCGTGGACGTGGCCGACGCCCCGGCGGCGAGGGCGCTGCTGGACGCGGCAGCGCTGGGCCTGCCCCCCGTCCGCGGCGTCGTGCACGCCGCCGGCGTCCTCGACGACCGGGTCGTGCGGCGTCTGGACGAGGGCTCGCTGCGCACCGTCCTCCGGCCGAAGGTGGGGGGAGCGCTGGTCCTCCACGAGATCTTCCCCCCGGGGAGCGTGGACTTCTTCGTGCTGTTCTCGTCCTGCGGCCAGCTGCTCGGGCTGCCGGGACAGGGCAGCTACGCCGCCGGGAACGCCGTGCTCGACGCGCTCGCCGTGCACCGGCGCGCTCGAGGGGACCGGGGCACCACGAGCCTGGGCTGGACGTCGTGGCGCGGACTCGGCATGTCCACCTCCTCTGCCGTGATCGACCACGAGCTGGCCGCCCGCGGCACCGGCGACATCACCTCCGTGGAGGCGTTCGAGGCATGGGAGTTCGCCGAACGCCACGGGTTGGGCTGTGCAGCGGTCCTCCGGACGGTCCCGCTGCGACCGGGAGACGAGCGCCCGGCACTGCTGTCCGAGCTGGAGGAGGGAGATCCCGAGCCCGCCGCTGGAGCCGAGGGACGCAACTGGCCGACCCTCTCCGGTGAGCCGTTGCGCGAGGCGCTGGCCGAGGAGGTCGCTTCCCAGGTGAGCGCCGAGACGCGATTCGCCCGGCACGAGCTCGACCGGCAGCGGCCGCTCGTGGAGATGGGCCTGGACTCGGTCATGACCGTGCAGATCCGACTGGCGCTGCAGCGGAGGTTCGGGGTCCGGTTGCCGTCCACGGTGTTCTGGGACCACCCGACGATCGACTCGATCGCGACCCTGCTCGCCGGCCTCGTGGTCACGCAGGAGGCGGCGTGAAGCGGGCGGACGTCGTCCCCTGGCCGGCCGAGACCGCTGCCGCCTACCGGGACACCGGGTGCTGGCGCGGGCGGGGCATGGGGTCGCGGCTGTGGGAGTGGGCGGACCGCTGGGGAGAGCGCACCGCGGTCGTCGACGGGGAGCACCGCCTGACCTACCGGGAGCTCGCCGAGCGCGCCGACGGTCTCGCCGACGGCCTCACCCGGTGCGGCCTCGAGCCCGGTGACGTCGTCCTCGTCCAGCTGCCGAACTGCTGGGAGTTCGTGGTCGTGACCCTGGCGTGTCTGCGCGCCGGCGTGGTGCCGGTCATGATGCTGCCGACGCACCGCGAGCGGGAGCTCGGATCGATCGGCGCCCACGTGCAGGCGCGGGCGCTGGTCGTGCCGGACAGCTGGAGGGGGTACGACCACCAGGCGCTCGCCGAGCGCCTGGCCGCGACGCTGCCCGGCCGGCCGCGCGTGCTCACCGTCGGGGACCACGTGCGAGCGGGCAACGTGGACCTCCGCGCGCTGATGCGTCCACCCGCGGACCCGTCCGTGACGCGGGCCCGGCTCGACACGCGGGAGCCGCAGGGCTCGGACCCGGCAGTCCTCCTGCTGTCCGGCGGCACCACGGGCCTGCCCAAGGTCGTCTGCCGGACACACGACGACTACGACTACAACATCCGCTGCGTGGTCCGGGCCTGCGGGTTCGGACCGGACACGGTCTACCTCGCCGTGTTGCCGGCCGGGCACAACTTCGCCCTGGCCAACCCGGGGATCCTGGGGACCCTGTACGCCGGGGGCACCGCCGTGGTGCTGCCCTCCCCGCGACCGGAGGCCGTCTTCGCGGTGGTCGCCGCCGAGCGGGTCACGGCGACCTCGGCCGTGCCGTCGGTGGTGCTGTCCTGGATGGAGCACGTCGCGACGCACGACGTGGACGTGACGAGCCTGCGCCACGTCCACGTCGGAGGGTCCGTCCTCGCGCCCGAGGTGGCCGCTCGCATCGGGCCCACGCTCGGCTGCCGGCTGCAGCAGGTCTACGGGATGGCGGAGGGTCTGATCTGCTACACGCCCGTGGACGCCGACGAACCGCTCGCGCACGCCACACAGGGCCTGCCGGTGAGCCCGTACGACGAGCTCCTGGTCGTCGACGCGGAGGGCCGACCAGTGCCTGCGGGCGGCGTCGGGGAGCTGCTGACCCGGGGGCCCTACACCCCCCGCGGCTACGTCGGGGTCCCGGGGACGAACGCGCAGGTGTTCACCTCCGAGGGCTGGTTCCGGACCGGTGACCTCGTGCGCCTGACCCCGGAGGGGGCGGTCGTGGTGTGTGGCCGGGTGAAGGACCTGGTCAACCGGGGCGGCGAGAAGGTCTCCAGTGCCGAGGTGGAGCTGCTGGTGCAGGAGCTGCCGCAGGTGGCGGAGGCCGCGGCCGTGCCGATGCCCGATCCGGTCCTGGGGGAGCGGGTCTGCCTGTTCGTGCGGCTGCACGCCGGTCGCTCCCTCGATCTCGACCGGGTCAGGGCGGCGCTCACGAGGCGCGGGCTGGCCGCCTTCAAGCTGCCCGAGCGACTCGTGGTTGTGGCGGCACTACCGCACACCGCCGTCGGCAAGCCGGACAAGAAGCGCCTCGCGCACCTCGTCGCGCACCTCGTCGCGCACCGGGACCGGGAGGACGTGACGGATGCACCCCGTGCGGCGTGAGCTCGTCACGAACGACCGGGTGGTGCTGTCGTGCCCCCTTCCCCGCGGTTAGCGTCGGCGGTCACCGACGCCCGGGGGTGAGGACGGATGAGCGCACGCAGGATCGGCACTCGGGAGGAGTGGCGGGAGGCACGCCTCGAGCTGCTCGAGGCCGAGAAGGAGCTGACGCGGCGCAGCGATGAACTGGCGCGCAGACGCGCGGAGCTGCCGTGGGTCCCGGTGCAGGAGACGTACCACTTCGAGGGCGCCGACGGGCCGCTGTCGCTGCCGGACCTCTTCGCGGGCCGCTCGCAGCTCATCGCCCACCACGTCATGTTCCCCGGCTGCCCCAGCTGCGCCGGCTTCGTCGACGGCCTGGACGCCGCCGCTGCCCATCTCGCGGGCAACGACGTGACCCTCGCCTGCGTCTGCCGCAGTCCGATCGGGGAGCTCAGCGCCTTCCGGGACCGCATGGGGTGGACGATCCCCTTCTACTCGTGCCCGGACGGGCGTTTCCAGTACGACCACGGGACGTCGTTCACCGACGAGCAGGTCGCCGCAGGGCCGGAGTTCAACTTCCGGCAGCTGCCGCCGCTACCACCTGACAGCGGCTTCCCCCGGGACCTGGGCGGTCTCACGTGCTTCGCGATGGAGGGCGGCCGCGTCTTCCACACCTACTCCACCTACGCCCGGGGCGTGGACGCGTCGTGGACCATGTGGCAACTGCTCGACCGTGCCCCGAAGGGGCGCCCGAGCCAGGGCTTCACGCTGCGGCTCCACGACGAGTACGGCACCGCCGACACGTGACTGGCTGAAGGGCACGAGGGGAGAAGCCGGTCGTCCACCGCGATCCGAGAATCGTCGGCAGCTCGCCGTTCCGGTGGACCGGGGCGGACAACTGCCCGAGAGGATCCCGATGCGCATCGCGCTCGCCATGTGGCCCGCCCCTGCCCACCTCTACCCCTTCGCGCCGCTGGCCTGGGCACTGCGAGCTGCCGGACACGACGTCTACGTGGTCTCGCACCCGTGTTTCGCCGATGCCGTCGTCGGGGAGGGTCTGCCCTTCGCCTCGGTGTGCGACGGGAGCGTCCCGGCGCCGGTGGGCCCGGGCGGGGTGTACACCGCCGAGCGCGCCGAGGTCGCCCGTGTGTCACAGGCGCTCGACCTGTCGGATGCCGACCGCGTCACCTGGAACACCTTCAGCCAGTTCTTCCTGGTCTCGATGTGGGACTTCACCCCCTACCGGGGCTCGGCGGCCGACCCGCTGCCCGTCATGGACGGCATGGTCCGCTTCTTCCGCGACTGGCGTCCGGACCTGGTCATCTGGGACCCGTGTCTCCCCGGGGCGGCCATCGCCGCGCGGGCGTGCGGCGCCAGGCACGCGCGGTTGTCCGGGCCGGACGTCGTCGGCTGGTCGATCGACACGTTCGAGCGGCTGGTCTCCGGGCCGGACGCACCCGAGCTGCCGCACCCGATGGTGGAGACCCTCCGGGCCATGGGGGAGCGCTACGACGTCCCCGTCGACCACGAGACGCTGTTCGGGCAGTGGACCGTCAACCCGATGCCGCCGGCCCTCAACCTCCCCGGCTACGACAGGCTCCGCACCGTCCCGATGCGCTGGCTCCCGCACGCCAAGCAGGACGCCACGCCGGACTGGCTCTACCCCGTGCCCTCCCGGCCCCGCATCGCCCTGTCCCTGGGTGTCTCCACCCGTGCCTTCCTCGGCGGCGACTGGAGCTACGTCCCGGTGCTGCTGGAGGCGCTCGGCGGGCTGGACGTGGAGGTCGTGGCGACGCTGAACGACGTGCAGATGGCGGACGTGAGCACCGTTCCCGACAACGTCCGCGTGGTGGACTACCTGCCCCTGAACCAGCTGGGTCCCACGTGCTCGGCGGTGGTCCACCACGGCGGCCTGGCCTCGATGGCAGCGGCCGCTGCGCTGCGGCTGCCGCAGCTGATCGTCGACTTCCTGGATCGTCCGGTCGTTGCCGAGACGTCGGAGGACGGCGTGGTGAGCGCCACCCGGTACGCCCTCGCGCCGATCACCGGCGCCTACGTGACCCACCACGGCGCCGGCGAGGTGGTGGACCTCAGCAAGGCCGGGGTCGAGGACGTCCGGGCGCAGGTGTGTCGTGTCCTCGGGGAACCGTCGTTCCGCGAGGGGGCGGACCAGCTGCTCGCCGACCAGCTCGCCTCGCCCAACCCCTCCGACGTCGTTCCGGTCCTGGAGCGACTGGCCCGGGCAGCCTGAGGGGTCCGTGATGAACCGACCCGTCACCGGCTTCCTGGACCGGCCGGGTGGGCGCCTGTACCACGAGGTGTGCGGCAGCGGCCCGCCGCTGCTGCTGATCCCCACGGGGAACGGGGATGCGGGGCCGTACCGGCCGGTCGCGGGACTGCTCGGGAACCGGTACACGGTGATCACCTATGACCGGCTCGGCTTCTCCCGCAGCAGCGTGGACGGCCCCGTCGACGACGACCAGCGGCTGGACGGTGAGGTCGACGACGTCCGGGCGCTGCTCGACCACCTGGTCGGTGGGCCGGCGCACGTGTTCGGCACGTGTACCGGGGCGACCATCGCGCTCGCCCTGCTCGCACGCCTGCCCGACCGGGTGCGACTGCTGTTCGTCCACGAGCCACCGGTGGTGTCGGTGCTACCCGAGGCGGCCGAGGAGATCGCCTTCCACGAGGCCGTCTACGCCACCTACCGGCAGCAGGGGCTCGCTCCCGCGCTGGCGATGTTCAAGGGCTACCTCGGTGCCGACGGGGGAAACCGCCCTCCCGAGGCCTTCCAGCCACCCCCGCAGGAACTCCGGGCGATGCTCACCCGGATCCGCGACAACCAGCGATTCTGGATGGAACACGACATGCGGACCTTCCCGGCGTTCGTCCCGGACGTCGAGGCGCTGCGGACGGTGGCCGACCGCGTCGTGCTGCTCGGCGGGGAGGACTCGCGCCACCTCGCCGGCGCCCGTGTGAACGTCGTCCTGGCCGAGCGACTCGGTGTCGAGCTCGTCGACGTCCCGGGCGGACACCTCGGTCACGTGACGCACCCGCGGGAGTTCTCCGAACGGCTGGCGGTGCTGCTGGAGCAGCGGGGGTGACCGGCGTACCGGGATCGCGCACCCGGCGCATCGCCGTCATCGGAGGCGGCCCGGCGGGGTTGTTCTTCGCCCGGATGGTGGGTCTGCTGTGCCCCGGTACCGCCATCGACGTGTACGAACGCCGCGCACCCGGTCAGGCTCCGGGCTTCGGCGTCACCCTGTCGGCGCGGGCCATGGCCGGTGTCGCCGCTGCCGATCCGGACACCCACCACCGCATCGTGGAGGCGGGCAGGCCGCTGTCGGGGGTCGAGGTGCGGATCTCCGGCGCCCGCCTGGCCTACCCGGGGTTCGGTGCCACATCGGTGTCCCGCGCCGCGTTGCTCGGCCTGCTGGCCGACAGGGCTCGGGAGGTGGGCGCGCGGATCCACCACCGGCACGTCGTCGGCACCGGCGAGGACGGTCCCCGGATCGACGCCGAGGCCGACGTCGTCGTCCTCGCCGACGGGGCGGCCTCGGTGCACCGAGCCGCGCGCGCCGCCACGTTCGGGACGACCGTGCGTACCGGACACTCGCGCTTCGTCTGGCTCGGCACCTCCGCCGACTTCGGTGACGTCTCCTCGCTGGTGTTCCAGCCGACCGAGTACGGACCCATGGCCGCGCACTGCTACTCCCATGGCCCGGGAGCCAGCACGGTCGTCGTGGAGATGGACGACGCGACGTGGCGCAACGCGGGCCTGCACGGGGCCGAGGTCGTCGACGGGTCCGCGCTCGACCTGCTGTCCGAGGTGTTCGCCGAGCACCTGCAGGGCTCCCCGCTGGTGAGCCACCGGAGCCGATGGCGCCGTTTCGAGGTCGTCCGCAACCGGCGGTGGCACGACGGCCGCTCGGTCCTGCTGGGCGATGCGGCTCACACGGCGCACTTCACCGTGTCGTCAGGGACCAAGCTGGCCCTGGAAGACGCTCACGCCTTGGCGAGCGCGGTGGCGGAGCACGACGACCCACGGGCGGCGTTCCGTCAGTACGGAGCCCGACGCCACGGGCCGGTGGCCCGCACGCAGTTCCTGTCGGAGACGAGCATGCACTGGTGGGAGACGGTCCGGACGCGGATGCACCTGCCTCCGGAGCAGTTCGGCATGCACTTCGTCACCCGGAGCGGCGCAGTCGGTGCCCAGGGGCTGCTCCGCCGGTTCCCGGACCGTGTGGCCGAAGCCGAGGAGGAGTTCCTGCGGCGCAACGCGGGCACGGGTCAGCTCGCCGACACCCCTGTCGCTGCACCGCTCCGGCTGGGCGGTACGAGGTTCCCGTCCCGCCTGGTCCGTGCGTCCGCCGTTCGTGACGGGTTCCTGTGGTTGGAGGACCATGGCTCGACGGCGCGTGCCCGGTTCGGGTTCCTCCCCTCCCCGGAGGGGCCGGAGTGGTCCGCTGATGGGGACCGACTGGTGCTGACCGCACGAGACATCCGGGACCGCGGGGCGGCGGGGGTGGTGATCCCGGCCGGGCAGTCCTGGGACGAGACGACGAGGTTCGCCTCGCGGATCCGGCACGAGGCCGGCCTGGCGGTCGCCGTGGCGCTGCCGTCGGAGCCGGGGGCACACGTCGTCGGCGCCGGGGAGGCCGACCTGTGGTCGCAGGTGCGTCTGGCGTTGATCGCCGGCCGGATCGACCTGGTGGCCGTGCCCGGAGCTGCGGCCATCTCGTCATGACGGGCCGAACCGTCCCGGGACCGGTGGACGGCGTACCGGTGGACCCGCTCGGCGGTCGCCGCCTCGAGGCACCCTGCTCTCCCCGGATCCCCGTCGCGGCGGTGGACGATCACGTCGGTCGGGAGAGGTTGATCGCGGCTCCCGTGAGCGCCGTTCGTCCGAGGTTCAGGCGGTACTGGCTCTCCTGGCCGGTCGCCGCGGGACCCGCAGTCGAGAAGTAGTGCACGCCGGCCTGTCCCGGCTTGACTGGGGCCGTGGCTCGGACACGCGAGGGCAGTGGGATCCCTCCTCCGGGCCGGTGGCTTCGTGCGCGATGCCACCTCGCCGTGCACAGGTAGCGGGCCTGTCGCTGACTCGAGAGGAGGATCCCGATGACTTCTGCAGTCACGAGGGGCGTTCCGGTCGAACTGCTGCTCGAGCTGGATCTGGCGCGGGTGGATCTGGTCTGGGCCAGGCGCGCCCACTCGGGGGAGGACGACAGGGCTGGGCGCACGAGAGTCGCCAGGTGTCGGGAGCGGATCGACGCTCTCCTCGACATGTGGAACGACTCCGGGGTCTGTACGTCCGACCGCCTCGAGATCAGCCGCCCCGAGGAGTGACGACATCCCGCCGCGGCTCCGGTGAGGTCGCTGGCCGCCGGCGGGCAGGTCGATCCCGGACAGGTTGTCGCTCCTGAGGACGGCAGCACGCCGCGAAGACCCGAACGGGGATCACGACGGGGTGCAGGCGCAGCTGACTCGGCCAGGACGAGCGCCGCGTGCCGCGACACGCGGACCAGTGACTCCTCTGCACGAACGCCTGTCGGCGGGGATCGACGTCCGGCCCCGTCGCGGCAGATGGGCTCCAGGGGCGGGGCCGTGTACAGGCGCCGTCGACAACGTCCCACCGTCAAGACGCACGTCTCTCCCGAGAGGAACCATCGATGGCCGCTCACGTCACGGACCAGTCCGCCGCCCCGCCGATCGCCCGTCGCTCCGTCGCTCGCACACGCATCGTCGCGGTGGTGGGCGCAACCCTGGCCGCCCTTGCCGGATGGGTCGTCGCGGTACCGATCTCGGGCCTTGATCTCGAGGTCGCCAGCGGAGCGACCACTCGAACCGTCGGCGCTGCCGCCGTCCTGGGGGCCGGCTTCACTGCCTCTCTGCTGGGATGGGCGCTGCTGGCCCTCCTGGAGCGGCGGGCACCGCGCGCCAAGGGCACGTGGACGGCGATCGCCGTCGCCGCGCTGCTGCTCTCCCTCGTCGGTCCACTCGGTGTCGACGCGACCGCAGCGACGAAGGTCACCCTCGCACTCCTCCACGTGGTGGTCGCGGCCGTGCTGATCCCCGTTCTCCGCCGGACCTCTCGCACCCGCCGCCCCTCGCGCTCGCGACCACGCGAGTGAACACCCAGCGGTGAGACGACGAGTGCTGTCGCGGTGATGGAGGCGGCTCGACGCGGGCAGCGGCGAGGCCCGCCACGCCCAGGCAGCTGATGAGCACGTCGCCGAACTCGCTGCGCAGGCGAGCGGATTCCAGGGCAGTGAGGTCAGCTCCCCTCCCGCGGTCGCCTGGGCAGCACGAGAGCGTCAGCGGCGATCGCGGCGATCGCGGCGATCGCGGCGATGCGCTGTGGTCGTGGCAGGGCATGACCACGCAGCTCCGAGTGGGACGTCCGGGTGTTCCGGTGAGCGGCTGGTCCGTACACGTCGACTCCGACGACCCTGACCGCCCTGCTCGTCAGTACCGGCCTCGTCAGTACCGGCCTCGTCGGTGCTCGGAGCCGCCGCGCCGACGCCCACGCACACTCCTGCGCCGAGCGATCCGACGGCTGGTGCCGTGCGGCGGCCGGCCCAGGACCCCGACAGGGGCTCACCGAGCCCCGGTCCGCACCCGTCCGACCTCGTCGTCCTCAGCCGCCCCTCACGGTGCACGCCCGAAGCAAGGGAGACCTCGGAATGACTCTCACCCAGCCCCGGCGCACGACCGGGGTCTCACCCGCGCCGGCGTCGCGGCGGAGGAGCCTGGTTGCGCTGTGGGCCGTCGTCGGTGGCACCCTGCTCGCCGTCGTCTGGTCCTACCGCCTGGTCGACGACACCATCGGTGACAACGTGGCCAACGGCATCCTCGGCTACGACGCGGAGGAGACCGCGATCAGCGGTGCCCTGACCGGCGCGCTGTTCGCTCTCGTCACAGGCCTGGCCGGTACGTTCACGGCCTGCAACATCGCGGTGTTCGGGGTCCTTCCCGAGATGACCGGCCGGGACCAGGGCCGGCTGCGGGCGGCACTGAAGCCGATGGGTTGGCTGGCGATCGGCATGCTGGCGGTCTCGGCGGCCTACGGGGCGGCCGCCGTCCTGATCGGACCGTCGCTACCGCAGCTGTCCGCCGACACCGTCGGTTCCGGGATCCCCGTGCGACTCGTCCAGGCCTCGGTCACGTTCGGCGTGATCGGCCTGGTCTTCGTCTACCTCGGCCTGGTCTCCCTCGGGTACCTGCGGGACCCCTTCGCGGCTCGCCCGCGCACCCGGATGATCGTGGTCGGCGCACTCGTCGGCGGCTTCCTCGTGGGCCGGCCCTACCCACTGTTCGCCAAGCTCCTCGGGTACGCCATCGAGCAGGGCAACCCCCTGTACGGATCCCTCACCTTCGTCCTGCAGTCCGTCGGCAACATCCTGGTGATGGGCTTGCTCGCGGCCGCCCTCCTCGTCGTGGTCACCCGCACGCGCTTCGGCCGGTGGATGGCCCGACCGCAGAACGCGGCGCTCGCCGCTGGCTCGGCTCTGGTGCTCTTCGGCACCTTCCTCGTCGTGTACTGGGACCTCAGGCTCCCGGCGATGTTCGGCTACGGCTGGTTCCCCAGCATGCCCTGGAACGTCTGACCGGATCCCGCGGCGGGACGCTGAGGGCACCACCGCGGGTCGCCGCCCCGCCGGCCCACCCATCGGCGAGGCCGAGTACCACGGCTCGGACCCGTCGCGGGGGATCGACCGCGAGCTGCACCGGGCAGTGGTGGTCAGAGCGAGGGGCGGACAAGGCCCCTACCTGGCCGCATCGACCCGTCCGGCGTGCCCGGTCCATGACCAAGGGAGCGTAAGGCAGGGGTCTCCAAGGGCCTGGAACGGGCCTTCGGGAGGCTCCTCCAGTGCTGCTACAGGAGAGCTGACAGGTTGCGGGAGTGCGTGGAGCGGGTGACCGGGATAGAACCGGCATGGCCAGCTTGGAAGGCGGGATCCTCCCGGCTCGTATGCGCTGGTCAGCGGCGGTATTTGGTCTTCGGAGGGCCGTCCGTGACCCAGGTATGACCCAGGGTTCCGGCGTGACCCACGCGTGACCCACCGCGGCATGTCGTTGCTATTCGTCCTGCTTCGGGTCGTCGTCCGATGGGTTTCGTACTGCGCCCAGCATGGCGTCGAGGGCACGGGCGATCTCGGCGTCGCGGTTCTCCGCGGCGTGCTGGTAGAGCAGGGCCGCGGCGGGGGAGGAGTGGCCGAGCCGGCGCATCAGCTCCTTGGTGGTGGCGCCGGTGGCCGCGGCGAGGGTGGCGCCGGTGTGGCGGAGCTCGTGCGGCCGGACCGCCGGCAAGCCGATGGCGTCGGCGGCGCGACGGAAGGTCAAGTTCCAGTTGCTGCGGGCGAGGTAGCCGCCGGAACTGGTGGAGAACAGGAGACCTTCTGGAGGAGCGGGGACGTGCTTCTCCAGGTGGTCCGCCAGTACCGCCGCGATCCCGGCCGGAAGGGTCACTGTCCGATGTCCGGCGTCGGTCTTGGGCTCGCCGACCACCCACCGGCCCTCGACGCGCCGCACGGAACGCTCGATGCGCAGTCGACCGCCGGGGAGGACGTCGGACCGGCGTAGGGCGGTGGCCTCGCCGAACCGGAGGCCACCGAAGGCGAGCACGAGCACGAGGGCCCGGTAGCGCTCGGTTCTCCGGTCTTTCTCCAGTTGATCCGCCAGCAGCATGGCCTCGGTCGCGGTGAGCGCACGGGAGGGACGGGAGGCCTTGGGCGTACCGGCGCCCCGTAGCCGGCACGGGTTGGACGAGATGACCTCGTCGGCGACCGCCACGTTGAGAATCGCCCGCAGGAGCCGGTACGCCTGAGCCACCGCCGTGGGGCCTGTCGTCCGGCCGGCCTTGGAGTGCCACGAGCGGACAGCGGCCGGCGTGACCTCGTCGACGGGGACGTCCGCCCACGGCCCGGCGAGGTGGTGACGCCACAGGCCGGCGTACAGGACTCGGGTGCTCGCACGGAGGTCGTGGCGGGCGAGGTAGTCCTCGGCGTACTCACCGACGGTGCGGCTGCTGACGTTCGGCGCTCGCCAGCTCTTGCGGAGCAGGTCGGTCTGCTGGGTGGCCAGCCATGCCCAGGCGTCGGCCTTGGTGGTGAAGACCTTGGCGTGACGTCGACCATCAGGGCCGCGGTACCGAGCGCGAAGGCGACCGCTGGGGAGCTCGTCGACTGTCCCGAACGTCCGCTTGGCCACGCCGCGACCCTGCCGGGAGCGTCAGCGGTTGTCCGCCGTCGTTACCGCTGACTGTGGACGCGGCCGGCGTCCACAAAGGCGTCTAGCGTCGCGCGCTCCAGGCGCACAAACTTGCCAACTTTGACGTAGGCGATGCGGCGTTCGGTGATCAGTCGGCGGATGAACCGCTCACCGGTGCCCAGGTACTCACCGGCCTGCGCAACCGTTAGCAGCGGGCCGCGGTCGAGCTCCTGACCCTGTGCCGCGCGCGACGTCATGCAGTCGAGCGTCGTCGGCGTCCTCCAGTACTCCTCCAGCCCTGCTTCCGGTCACTGTCTCGCCGTGTGATCATCGAATGCGTGAGTGCGGACCCGGGCTTCGAGGTCGTGGTGGGTGCTGATGGCGGCATCGCACCCGAGGAGCTGGCACGCCATGGTGTCCGGCCGGGCGCGCACCTGCGCATCGTGGCTCGGACCGCACGCCCGCCGATCCGGCAGGCTTACGGCGCGCTCCGCGGAGAGCTGCCTGAGGTGTCCTGGGAGGAGTTCGAGGCGGCCAGCCGCCTGGCCGTCGAGGACGTCGAGTCTGGTCCGACGCATCCCGACCGGTGAGGGTCGTCGCTGACACGCATGCCCTCATCTGGTTCCTCGAGGCCGACGAGCACCTGAGTGCGCGAGCCCGGGAGGTGCTTGAGCAGGCCCAGCAGGATCCCGACGGCGGCATCGTCGTCTCCATGGCGAGTCGCCTCGACCTGCACTACCTCCAGCGGGCCGGTCGCTTCAGCCCGGCTGACGTTCATCGCTGGTGGGCGGTCACGGAAGACCCGAGCTGGAACATCAGCTCGGCCGCGATCACGGGTCCCGTCGTGGCCTACTTTGACGCGGCGGCGTTGGCTGCGCTCCGGGACCCCTGGGACCGGCTGATCACCGCGACGGCGATCGATCTCGGGGCTCCGTTGGTCACCAAGGACCGCGCCATCACCGCCATCGGGCAAGCCGGCCCAGTCGAGATCATCTGGTAGCCGGCTCGCCTCCACGTCCCCTACGGCCTCCCCTCGACCGCCTCCGAAGGCACAAGATCACGAGCCGTCACACCTCATGCATTCGCGGTCCGTGGAACTCGTTGTGACGAGTGAGCGGGCGACGAGAGTGGATGCGTCACGGCCTGGCGCGGGACGATCGCGCCGTGGCTGAGCGATCGGGCGAGGATCCGGACGTTCTGCACCGCAGAGCGCAGATCGCGATCCTGTCCGGGCTGGCTGGCGGGAACGAGGACGCCTTCGAGCTCATGCTGTCGGTCCGCCCGTGCGACGTCCGCGGCCACTTCACCCCGGACGTCGCGCTGCTGGAGGTGGCAGCGGCGGCGCTGGGGCTGGCCTGCCCGCCGGGGAGCGACCGGCTGGAGTACGAGGGGCTGACGGATCGCTACCTGGCCGACCATGTGCTCGACGGCCGCACCGTGCGCCGCCGGACGCAGTACGCCATCTACGCGGCAGCGTGCATGCGCGGCGGACTGCATCCCGATCTGCTGATGGAGGCCGGCGGCTGGGAACCGCGGCTGTGGACGTACGCCGTCTCGGCGGTCCTCCTCTACTGCCGCGCCGCCGTAGAACGCCTCGACCTGTCAGTACCGGCGATTGCCGTGCGGATCGCTGATCAGCTCGGCCTGGAGGTGCCCGCCGCGGACGGGGTGTCGGAGTAGCTACTGGCGTGGCTCACCACGGGCTGACAGCAGGAGCGCAGCCCCGACGGCTGCAGGACACGTCGAAGCGAACCGCCTCGCGGCTCGGCGACGCGCGCACCATCCTCATGGCCGCTGCGCGGCCCGCCACCACCTCCGGAAACACGTCCCAGCGAGTCCAAGGCTCCGGTATGCGCAGTGCCGTCCCTTCGCTCGCTCGCGCGTCATAAGCGTGCAGGTCCGGCGGTGCAAGACGTGTGTCGCCTCGTGATCTTGAGCTTCTGCAGTCGGGTCGGCGTGCAGCTGTTGCGCCGATGTGCGGCTGGTGGTGCTGGCATCAGGGGACCAGGCGTCGGGCAGGCCGGGTGCTTGCGAGGGGGCTCGGGGTGTCGGGCCGGATCGAACGCCGCGTCAGCTTCGCTGGGTCAAGCGGCGGCGGGGAGCGCTGTGCCGGCCTGGGGCGGCCCGGCGCACGACGGGTCGGCTGTCGGGTGGGGGCGGCGGCGGCGGCTGGCAGGCCGGCGGCGACGGTGGGATGACGGCTGCCGGGTGCCCTGGAGGTCGTCATGCGAAAGCGGGAGGCCTGCAGCTGGCGCTGGACACCGATGCCTGTATGCCTCATGCCTTCACCGCCACTGAGCCCGGCTGTGCGTACGGGGCCGAGCTTGCTCACCGAGCGGCGGACGACCGGCACCGTCTGTACCTGCACGGGGGCACGCCGGTCGCGTCTGTGATGGCCCACAGTCCGTCGCTGGTCAGGTGGTGGAACGGGAACGCTGGGTGGTAGCTGGTCCGCGGCGGGCCAAAGTCACGCAGCAGCCCGCGGACCGGCTCCTCCAGCTCGGCGAAGGTCACCGGGCCGGTACGTCCGTCCTCGACGCAGCCGAGCACTCATGGGGGCAGCAGCGGCTTGTGCGGCGCGCGCTGCCCGTCCCGGACCCCGGTACGGAAGCCGCGGACCCGCTTGAGCCACCGCTGCGTCGCCGGCTCATCGGGCCCGCCCGTCGCGACAGGGCACAGCGGTGGTCATCGGCAGGCCTGCCGCTCCAGGAGCCTGGTCGAGACGACCTACCTCGTACGCTCCCATGCGATGACTGTGAACGACCCGCCCGAGAGCACGCAGGGAGATCGAGCAGACGACGTCCATACGGTCGAGTCCGAGGCTCATGACTCTCAGGTACCGGATGAGCCGGCGGAGGCGACGGGATCGGCCGACCATGTGGAAGCGCCCGCCCCCGCGGAGGCCACAGCACCACTGGCACCATCTCAAGGCTCCGCCAACGCTCCCGCGTCTGAGCCTGGCCTCCCGCCCACAACCCGAGCTCCTGGCCTGCTCGACGAGGCCCTCGCGGCCGAGATGCAGCGCGTGCAGGCAAACCTCCGGGCGATCACCGGAACCGACCGGGTGCAGGAGGCGATCCGGGCGATCACCGGAGCCAGCCAGCTGCAGGAGAACCTGCGGAGCATCTCCGGGACCGACCAGGTGCAGGAGGCGATCCGGGCGATCACCGGAGCCAGCCAGCTGCAGGAGAACCTGCGGAGCATTTCCGGGACCGACCGGGTGCACGAGGCCATCCAGGCAATCACCAAGAGCACCCTGGCGGCCAACGTCTCGCGGATGGCGCAACCACCGCTGTTCGAGCAGATCACCGGGCCCAACATGCAGCTCCTGCAGGCGGTGCTTGGAGAGGCCCACACCTCACCGCTGGCGGCACAGATGCGCCACCTCTCCGGGGCGATCGAGGAGCTGGCCGCTGCCGTTCGACCGGACGCGCCACTCGTCGTCGAGCAGCTGAAGGTCCTTGACCGGATCACGCCGTCCGTTCTGCACCCAGTACAGCTCGCGGCCACCGCGAGCCTCGCGCGCGCGGCCCTCCCGAACACCGGAGTGGAGACCTGGCGGCTCTCCCTGCTCGCCCAGGCCGACGTCTCGCATCTGATTGACGTCCGGCCCGCCCAGATCGACGCCGCACTGCTCGATGTCCTCGGGATACGCACCCGTGCCGCCGCCGGCTTCGCCGAGCAGCTTGCCGTGTCCACGCCCGATCGGGCGCTCGCCGCCGCGACCGCGCACAGCACGAGGGCGTGGCGTCGGTACCTGACGCTGACGCCGACGCCGCACCGGGTGGAGATGTCGGCCGCCGCGAGCGCGACCGTCGGCGGGCTCATCGGCGGTGAGGTGCTGATTCAGGCCACCGGCGACGACAGCGAACAGGTCGCGACCGACGTCGAGAAACAGCTCATCGGCCCTTGGCACGACGGCGCGATGGCCGCTCGCCTTGAGCTGTTCGAGGCCCTCCGGCTCATCGACACGGCCATTGTCGCCTTCATCGAGGGCGGGTGGGACGACGTCGTACGCGACGGCGCCGCCGCAGCGTCGAAGATCGCTCACTGCGTGGTCGAGGCCGTCGATCACACCCTCCGTGCGCTCGCGCCGCCGGAGGACGCCCTGGCGTGGCTGCACCGCGAGGGCAGGAGGCCGACCACAGCCGAGCTGCACGACGGAAAGCCCACTCGCTCGGCGCGGATCGCGTTCGCCCTGCGGAACCGCTCCGGCGACCGTCGCCTCGTACAGAGCCAGGCCGAGGCCCTGTCCGCCCTGGTGGCCCGGGTGCTCGAGCAGGCTCAGGGGATCAAGCATGCGCCAGGGGAGGCCACGGTCGCTCAGGCCCGGATGCTCCTGGTGACCGTTGAGTCGCTGCTGATGCAGCTCGTCCTTCCGTAGCGACGACGGACTGCTCAACGAGCGGCGGCATCGGTTCGCGGAGCAGCGAGCGGTTGCGAGACCAGTCGAGGAGCCTGCGCCACGCGCATCGTCTCTTTGGCCGCCCTTGAGGCGGGCTGGGCGAGCGTAGGTGTCCTCAACCGGTTTGTCGGCGGGTATGCAGCTACACCCGATGGTAAGACTGTCACACTCCGTCCGACATTAAGGCGAGGTGACTCGTGCGGCGAGAAGAGTTCGAGAGTCGTTTATTCTCGATACTTGAAGGGCAGTCCGCACTTCCGTATCTCTTTATAGGCAGCGGAATGTCCCGTCGTTACCTTAGATTACCCGATTGGGCAGGCCTACTGAGACATTTCGCCGAGCAGATCGGCGCAAGCTACGACTATCTCGCGGCGACTGCCAACGGGGACTACCCACTCATCGCTCACCTTCTCGCCGAGGAATTCCATGCGAAGTGGTGGACGGACGATCAGTTCGCACCCAGCCGAGACCGTAATCGGTCGGAGACGCTAAACAGGGAGTCGGCGCTCAAGATCGCCGTGTCTCAGTACATAGAGGACAATCAGACCCTTGAGGCAGGCCGCCCAGGCGTCGACGATAAGGCACTCGCCTCCGAGATCGACTTGCTACGCAACGGCGTAATTGATGGCGTCATCACTACGAATTACGACTCCCTTACTGACCAACTCTTTCCTGACTTCAAGGCCTACATAGGCCAGGACGAGTTGATGCTGAGCGACGCGCAGTTCATCGCCGAGACATACAAGATTCACGGCAGCGCGTCCAGGCCTTCTACCCTTGTGCTCACATCCACCGACTACGAGGCGTTCCGTCAACGGGGGGCCTATCTGGCGGCCAAACTGCTGACTATCTTCGCCGAGCATCCGGTGATCTTCCTTGGGTACAGCATCACCGATGAGTACATTCAGGAGATTCTTCGGAACATCGCGCTCGCCGTGGGCCCGACAAGGCTGGGTCGTTTAGCGGATCGTCTCATCTTCGTAGAGCGGAACGCCGAGGGATTCGAACCGGAGATGGGGCCTACCACAATGGCCATAGGCGGAACTGGACTGCCGATCCTGCACATATCGATAAATGATTACTCCTTGCTGTACGGAGTCCTCACGCGACTTCAGCGTCCTTTTCCCGCGCAGGTACTACGGAAGCTGCGAGAAGTCGTCTACAACCTCGTAGCGGAACGCGACCTAAGCCGGGAAGCAGTGGCAGCCATCCCGATCGATGCGCCTGGCGCAGAAGGTTTGAAGGTCGTCTTCGGTGTCGGCGAGTTCTCACCTTCGCAGACGCACCAGATTGCTGAACTGGGGATCCGAGGTATTAGCCGGACGGACCTCGGACTTGACGTGCTGGGGGCAAGTGACAGTCATTATGATGCGGAGAGCGTGCTTACGCTCGCCGTTCCATCGATCAGGAGCCGGTCCGGTGGCTCTGGTTACATCCCAGTCTTCAAGTACCTCAGGGAACTCGGGCGCATTGGGCCTGGCGGAGAAGTTGACTACTCCGGGATGCCCGCCGCTGTGGCGGCCTGCGTTGAGAGGATAAGCACCCTTCGCCTCAATCCGTCGCAGCGACAGCGATTCGCGCGCGATGTCGAGGGGCAGCACTCAACTCCGAGTTCCGTTAGGCAGTCTGGCCTGGCTCTCTATGTACAGATGGAGGCTCTGCTCGCGCTCGACCCAGCGGGCTTCTCGCTGGACGAGTACAGGCAAACTCTCATAGACCTGCGTCAAGAGACTGAGGGGACTGGACACGAACCTGCTTGGTGGAAGGTGCTCTGCCGCTATGACTACTTGCGGAACGGTACGGATGCCCCTTAATCGCCCTGACGGTATGGATAAGCCTTGGTGGGTCGCGCGGTAGATCGCAGGTTCCGGCTGCCCTGGTTCACCCCGGTAGCGGAGGTCGCTGTGCGGGCGCGCCACGCTGGCCAGCGCCTACTGGCTCTGGGAGTCCGGCGTCCTGCAGGAGGTGGTCGCCTCCACGACCGGAAGCGGACGGCCACCGCCGTGCGAGAGCAGAATGGATTGCGCTCGACTTCCCCGCGGTGCCCGCCACGCACGTGATGCCGTCGCCGAAGCGCCTGGTCGGCCAGCCTCGCTGGCCCAGAGCCCATGTGGACGGGCATCACTAACCCTTCAAGGCCGGTGAGCGCAACATGCTCTCGGTCCTCGAGTCGGAGGACGCCGCGCGCGACCTCTCGCCCGACCTGCAGGCGGTGGCGCGTCTGGCGGTCGGCGGTCTGATCGTCACCGCCAGGCGTCGGGCCGGCGGAGTCGTGTCGCGCTACTTCGCCCCCGCCTACGGGATCCCGGAGGACCCGGTGGCTGGGTCAACCCATTGGACGATCGGCCCCCACTGGCGTGCCAAGCTCGGGACCACGGTGTCCGCTGAGCAGGCGTCTCCACGCGGGGGAGATCTGACCGTCATCACCACGGACGCGGGACGGGTCCTTCTGGCAGGAAGGCACGGACGGCTGCCACCGGGTACCTGCTCTGACCGATATCTGGACCGCCATGCCGCCGCCTACGCCGCGGTCGGGATGAGTCGTTCGTCATCCCCATGACGAAGGCGACGGCCACATGCAGCACCCGCACTCCCAAGCGTCTCTAACACGCCCGAGCGCGTGGACGTCAGTCAACGACCAGTCAACAAGACTGCCGTTCCGAACCACTGTCGGCCACACCTGGCCAACGCTGAAAGTGCTGGTCAACCGTTACTTTCCACAGCGTTGACCGACAATTTGGCGCGCCGGGGACGTTCCGCTTTTACGCCTCGCTTCCAGCCACCGCGTCGGCTGTGATCCTCAAGCATAGCCGGCCGGCCTGCGCGCCTTACCAGACTCAGACCCCGGCGGCGCTCAACGATCACTGGCGAGGCAGATGCCCCTCTGTCGGGAGCCGACAGTCTTATCGGCGGAGGCGAATCAGCACTGCGGAAGGCCCTGGCCCCCTCGGTCCGCAGGATCGGTCCAGGTCTCGGCCAGGTAACCGAACCGGCCGTCCGACCAACGAATGCCGTACCACCGGTCGGAAGTGAAGAGGCCGGGATTGGCGTCGTCGACGGTTGAGTCGTCTTGCCCGTTGGTGGTGCGGTCGCCGATCGTCTGGCAGGAGGCGGTGGCCGTGGCGCCGGTATTCATGTCGGTGCCGCTGAGGGCGCATCCGTTTTCACTGCAGTGGTTGGTCGGCGTCGTCGACAGGTAGGCAGGGGAGTCTTCGCGCATCTCCGACGACCCGTTGGTGACCTTGTTGTAGATCAGGACTTGCTCGGACGGCGCCTGCGGCTCAGCCGGAGCAGGGCCGGGTCCCGGGGCGTTTCCTGGGTCGCTGGTCGGGGCTTCGGGATCGCTGGGGGCCTCCGGCGCCTGTGGAGCCTGCGGCGCTTCTGGGGCGGGATCGATCGTGAACGTGGCCGTCACGTCCCGGCCGGTGGCCAAGTCGACCAGGTACGTGGTGTAGGTGCCCGCTGGGTCGCCTTCGCAAGACCACTCCCAGGGGAGGCTTCCATCGGAGTTCACGGTGCCGGTGGTGTCGAGGTTGGTGTAGGGCTGGCCGTCGGGGTAGGTCGCGGCGACGTTGTACTCGCCGCCCGCGGTGAAGTTGGCCGAGGAGGAAGTCAACGTTCCGCCAGCGGTCGTGCAGGTGCCCACGATCTCGAGATTTAATGGCGGCGGTGGGGGAGGGGCTGGCTCGTTCTCATGTCCGATGTGATCGCACTCGTCAGTGACCGGCTGGGGCTTGGACACCAGATCAGACCAAACCCATCCGCGCTCACCGGCGGCAGCGCCGTCGACCACGCTCACGGAGAACCACTTGGCGGAGGATTCGCCGCGGGGCGCTTGCGTGCTCACCCAGCACTGCATTTTGACCGTGGTTCCGGGATCCAGGCGAACCAGCACAAGGCAATTCAAGCCCCACGGGTTTTGCCCAACGGGCGCATCGCCCGGGATGGGACACGTGCGCAGGGCCACCGGGTCACTGCCAACGATGATTGTTGGAACCGACGCGTCAGTCTCAGCTGAGTCCGACTGGGTTGCGGCGGCCGGAGCCAAGCCGGGGTCAGAGCACCCGGCCACCCCGAGAAGCACGACTGTGAAGAGGACTCCTAAGAGAGCGCGAAGCAAGGGCTCCTGTCTAGGCGAGTCGAGCGTGTCCGTGTCGACTCGGCTCATGTGGTGAGTCTAGCCGCGTTTCTGGCCTACGAGACCGGCTTGCCATGGCGCGCACCTAG
>NZ_JBFNXQ010000056.1:0-34465 GCF_041018925.1 Geodermatophilus maliterrae | reverse complement strand
CCGAGCTCGAGGAGCCGGGGGTCGTCGGCCGCGCGCCAGCACGCCGTCTCGACCGACCGGTGCCCCCTCGGCCCGAGCGCGTCCAGCACCGCCGCCTCGACGGGGTGCTGGCGGGCCGGCGACACGACGGTGAGCTCGCCCGGCGACCGGACGCGGACCCGCCCGGACTCCACCAGGGCCACCACCGCCGTCTCCACGCTCCGCGTCGCACCGCCGGCGAGGAAGGCGACCTCGTAGACGTCGAGGTCCGCCGGTGTCCGGGATGCCGTCATCGCCGCTGCCCTCCGTGCGTGGGACCCGGGTGGCGCCCACGGTCCACCTCCCGAGCGCGGCGCGGAAGTCCCCTCGGCGCCGTAGCGGGCTGACGGCCGTGTCCCCGCGTGTCGCGGCCTGCCGGGCTCCTAGCCTGACCGGGTGCCCGCCACGCCCTCGCACGCCACCTCGCACGGCCACTCGCACAGCCACGGACCCGACCCCGACGCCCCACCGCCGGGCCCGGAGGTCCTGGCCCGCCGCCGCCGCGCCGTCTGGCTCATGCTCCTGCTGCTGGTGCCGGTCGGGCTGGCCACCGTGATCGGCCTGGTCGCGCTCTGGCCCGCCGACGAGCCCACCCAGGCGCAGCAGGTGGCCGAGACCTACCTCCCGCCGGGCACCACCTACCCCGACGCGCGCGTCGTCTCGCTGCAGGAGCTGCCGTGCGGCGAGGCCACCTGCGCCACCGCCGTCGTCGAGGTGCTCGAGGGGGAGGGGGCCGGCGACTACCAGCAGGTCGACCTGCAGGCCGAGGTCGTCGCCAACGGGGTGGCCGAGGGCGACACCATCGTGCTCACCCGCGACCCGGGGGCCGACGGCGGTGTGAGCTACGCGTTCTCCGACTTCTCGCGGACGACGCCGATGGTCGTGCTCGCCGTGGCCTTCGCCGTCGTCGTCGGGGTCGTCGCCCGGCTGCGCGGGCTGGCCGCACTGCTCGGGCTGGCGTTCGCCTTCTTCGTGCTGCTGCAGTTCGTGCTGCCCGGGCTGCTGGCCGGCTCCTCGCCGACGCTGGTCAGCCTGGTGGGCTCGGCGGCGATCATGTTCGTCGTCCTGTACCTGGCGCACGGCTTCTCGGCCCGGACGACGACGGCGCTGGTGGGCACGCTGTTCGGCCTGGCTCTGGTGACCGTGCTCGGCGCGGTGAGCGTCGGCGTCGCGCGGCTGACCGGGCTGACCAGCGAGGAGACCACCCAGCTGCTCACCTTCGACCCCACGCTGGACTTCTCCGGTCTGGTGATCGCCGGGTGCGTGGTGGCGGGACTCGGCGTGCTCAACGACGTCACCATCACCCAGGCCTCGGCGATCTGGCAGCTGCACGAGGTGGACCCGGCGATGGGCTGGCGCGACCTCTACCGGCGCGGCATGGCGGTGGGCCGCGACCACATCGCCTCGACCGTCTACACGATCGTCTTCGCCTACGCCGGGGCCGCGCTGCCGCTGCTCCTGCTCTTCGAGGTCTACGCGCGGCCGGCCGGCGCGACCCTGACCAGCGCGGTGGTGGCCGAGGAGGTCATCCGCACGCTGGTCGGCGGGATCGCCCTGGTCCTGGCGACGCCGGTGACGACGGCGGTCGGTGCCTTCTTCGCCACGGCCGCGGGGACGGCGACCGGCACGGCCCCCGAGCAGCGGATCTCGGCGCTGCGTGCGAGGTTCGCCCGGTGACCCCTGCGACGACCGACCTGCTCGCCGCCGCCGAGGCCGCGCCCGGGTTCATGCCGCCCGAGGAGGGGCGCGCGCTGTACGAGGCCGCGCGCGCCGCGGCGGTGCCCGGCCCACTGCTGGAGGTCGGGTCCTGGATGGGCAAGTCGGCGCTGTACCTGGCCGCCGCGGCGCGGGAGGCCGGCCGGCAGGTGGTCACCGTCGACCACCACCGCGGCTCGGAGGAGCACCAGCCCGGGTGGGAGTACCACGACCCGTCGCTGGTCGACCCCGCCGTCGGCCGGATCGACACGCTGCCGCGGTTCCGCCGCACCATCGCCGAGGCCGGTGCCGAGGACGTCGTCGTCGCCGTCGTGACGCGGTCGGAGGTGCTCGCGCCACTGTGGTCGACCCCGCTGGCGCTGCTGTTCCTCGACGGCAGTCACACCGAGGAGTCCGCGCGCCGCGACCAGGACGCGTGGGTGGCCAAGCTCGCCGTCGGCGGGACGCTGGCCGTCCACGACGTCTTCCCCGACCCGGCCGACGGCGGCCAGGCACCGTTCGGCGTCTACACGCGGGTGCTGGCCTCCGGGGACTTCGAGGAGCTGCCGGGCACCGGGTCGCTGCGCCTACTGAGGCGCCTCCGGTGACCGATGCGCTGGGGGAGGAGCGGGCCGCCGCGCTCGCCCAGATCGAGGCGCTCACCCGGGAGTTCGACGAGGTCGTGGCGGCCTCCCGCGCCTCCAACGCCGACGACGAGCACGACCCGGAGGGTGCGACGATCGCCTTCGAGCGCCAGCAGGTGGCGGCGCTGCTGGCCGCCTCGCGCCGCCGTCTGGCCGACGCCGAGGCGGCGGTGCGGGCCGTCGAGGCGGGCGTCTACGGGATCTGCGAGTCCTGCGGTGGCGCCATCGCCCCCGAGCGCCTCGCCGCCCGGCCCGCCGCGCGCACCTGCATCACCTGCGCGACCTGACGCGGGGCTCCAGCGTGTGCGCTGACGCCGCGTTCCTGCGCCGGGAACGCGGCGTCAGCGCACACCGTTTCACCTGCGTCTCGGTCGGGACACCGATCCGGTCCAGTCGTCGAGGACGACGGTCGTCCCGGGCAGCTCCGCCTCCAGGTCGCGGACGAGCTGCCGGGCCAGCGTGGCGAACCGTTCCTGCGCGCTCGGGCCGTCCCAGCCGCCATCATACGAGAAGTGCTCGTCGAAGAGGTCCTGCCAGGCGCGGAGACGAGCAGCCAGCGCCGGTGAGAGACCGAGCTCCTCGGCGTCGCACATCCCCCCGCCGCCCCACAGCGGCCAGGCCGCCCCGTAGTCCGGCATCAGCTTGACCTGCTCGGTCCCCGTCACCCGGCGCACCGTAGGCCGCCGTGACCCACAGTCGTCCCGACGGACCTCGGGCCCTCACTCATCGAGATGCGTCTCGTCGTCGCCATCGGCCTCGGATGACGACGGTGAGCCGCATCGCGACACCGGGCCGCCGCGCGCCTCAGCTGACGTAGCGGCGGGCGGTCGAGCGGCGCTGGACGGCGTCGAGCGCGGCGAACCGCGCCTCGGCCTGCGGCGGCAGCACCCGCCGCTCGCGCACCACCCAGGGGACCCCGCGGACGGCCGCCCACAGCCCCTGCGCGGTGACGCGGTCACGCGGCAGGGTCTGCAGCAGGTGCAGGGTCCGGCGCAGCGCCGGGCCCAGCGGACGCCGCAGCCACGTCGTCCAGAGGGTGTTGCGGATGCCGTCGCGGCGGCGGCGGTGCGAGTCGCGGGCCCTCGACGCCTGGTGGTGCACGGTGAGCTCGGGCAGGTAGCACAGCTCCCAGCCGGCGGCGGCGAGGTCGCCGGCCATGAGCTCCTCCTCACCGCCCAGCCACAGCCGCTCGCAGAAACCGCCGACCTCGGTGAACGCCTCCCGCCGCAGCACGCTCGCCCCGGCGAGGAACGAGCCCAGTGCCGGCCCGGGCAGCCAGTCCGCGCCGCGGACGGGGGAGTCGCGCAGCTCCGGCACGATCGGGTCCTCGCGGCCGCTCGGCTCGACGACGATCCGCGCGGTCACCACGGCCAGCCGCGGGTGCGCGTCGAGCACGTCGGCGGCCAGGCGCAGCGAGCCGGGGTCCCACCAGGTGTCGTCGTCGCAGAAGGCGACGTAGGGCGTCGAGACCCGGGCGACGCCGACGTTGCGCCCGATCGCGCCGAGGTTCTCCGGGCTGGCGACCAGCTCGACCCCGGGGAACCGCTCCTCGATGGCCCGAGCCGTCCCGTCGGTGGAGCCGTTGTCGACCACCACGACGTGCGGCCGCTCGGGCAGGGCCGCCAGCCGGGACAGCGCGCCCAGCACCTCCTCGCGGCGCTGGTGGGTGATGACCACGACGGCGACCCGCGGGTCGCCGTCGTCCGCCTCGGTGGCGACGGGCCGGTCGGCGGTGGCCGTCACTTGGCGTCCCCGTCGAGCAGCCGCAGGTCGGCCAGCACCTCCGCGGGCAGCCGCCGGCGGCGGCGCAGCGCGGCGGGCAGGTCGGGCAGCGCCCGCCGCAGACCGCGCCGCTCGGGCGCACCGGTCCGCAGCGCCGCGACGACGGTGCGGACGACGTCGCGCACGGGCAGCCGCATGACCGCGGTGAGCACCTTCGAGCGCCAGATCGCCGTGCGCCGGGCGGCGGGGTCGTGCCGGCGGGTCGAGGGGTGGTGGTGCACGGTCACCGAGTCGACGTAGGCGATGTCCCACCCGGCCGCGGCCAGGTCGAGGGAGAGCCGCTCCTCCTCGCCGGGGAAGCGCACCACCGGGTCGAACCCGTCGACGGCGAGGAACGCCTCCGTGCGCACCATCGCCGCGCACCCGATGAAGCCGAGCAGCCGCGGCCCCGGCAGGTGCGCCGGGGTGCCCAGCGGACTGGCCGCCAGCTCGGGGCACAGCGGGTCCAGCCGCTCCTCCGGGCCGACCAGGACGCGGGCGTTGAGCACCGCCAGCCGCGGGTGCGCGCGCATGATCGCAGCCGCACGGGCGAGGTCGCCGGGCGCCCACCACGAGTCGTCGTCGGCGAAGGCGACGAACTCGGTGCCGGCGTGCCCGGCGCCGATGGTGCGGGCCCGGGCGCCGACGTTCTCCGCCAGCGGGAGCACGGTGACCTCGGGCAGCGCCGCACGGACGGCGTCGGCCGTGCCGTCGGTGGACCCGTTGTCGACCAGCACCACGGGCGCCTCGTGCCGGGGGAGCGTCGCCAGCAGGTCCTCGCGCCGGTCACGGCTCATGACGACGACGGTCACGCCCTCGGGGACGCGGGATCGGGAGGTGGTCGGTGCGGCGGACGTGGCGGTCACGGCTGGACCCTGCCCGGGACGGGGGTCGCCGAACCCGGCGCGTCGACGGTGCCCGGCGCCGGCAGCGCGGACGGGTCGGCGAACACCTCCGCGGCAGGCGTCGCCTGCGCCAGCGCGTCGGCGGCCAGCACCACCGCGGCCGCCGTCCACGTGGGCCGCTCGACCGGCCAGCGGGCGTCGTCGGCGTAGACCAGGCCGGTCCAGTACGAGCCGTCGTCGTGACGCAGGTGCTGCATCGCCGCCACCTGCTCCAGCGCCGCGTCGTGCTGCCCGGCGACGACGAGGGCCAGCGCCAGCTCGCAGGTCTCCGCGCCGGTCACCCACGGGTGGTCGGCGACGCAGCGGGCGCCCAGCCCCGGGACGACGAAGCGGTCCCAGCCGGCGGCCAGCCGCGCGCCGGCCGGCTCCCCGGTGACCGCGCCGGCCAGCACCGGGTAGTACCAGTCCATCGAGTACCGGGAGCGGTCGGCGAAGGCGCTGGGATCGGTGCGCAGCGCCGTCCCCAGGTCGGTGACGGCCAGCTCCCAGTCCGGCTGCGGCTCGCCGGTCAGGCCGGCCAGCGCGACGCCGCAGCGCAGCGCCTGGAACAGGCTGGCGTTGCCGGTCAGCAACGCGGTGTCGTCGGGGGTGCCGTCGGGTCGCAGCGCCCAGCTGACCGCCCCGCCGGCCAGCTGCATGCACACCACCAGGTCCAGCCCACGGCGCACGGCCGGCCACAGCTCGGTGACCAGCCGCTCGTCGCCGCTGGCCAGCCAGGAGTGCCAGGTGCCGACGGCGAGGTAGCCGGCGTGGTTGCTCTCCACCGCGGGCTGGGTCTCGGCGCCGTCGCGGTACTCGGCCGCCCACGAGCCGTCGGTCCGCTGCCGCGCGGCCAGCCAGCGGTAGGCGGCCGCCGCGCGCTCGTGCTCGCCGCCGACGTCGAGGGCCATCGCGGCCTCGATCGAGTCCCACGGGTCCAGCTGCCCGCCGCGGAACCACGGCAGGGCGCCGTCGCGGCCCTGCTCCGCGGCGATCGCGGCCACGGTGCGGCGCACCGCGGCGCCGTCAAGGACGCCGGGGAGCTCCGGCAGCTCAGCCCGCAGGGGTCCGCTCCCGCTCCGGCGCCGCGGCGACCGTCCGGTGGAGGGCGCCTGCCGCCGGCTCGCCGGCCGGCCTGCTCGCGTAGACCACCAGGCTCTTGCCGATGAGCGGGTCGAGCAGCCGCTCGGCGGTCCGCGTCAGCCAGGGCCGGCGGGTCAGGTCCCAGACGAGCAGCCGGTGGTAGGCCCGGACGACGGCGGTGTCCCGCTCGACGCCGACCGCGCACCTGAGCCACCAGAAGGGCGCGTGCAGGGCATGCGCGTGGTGCTGCGGGCCCGGGACCAGGCCGGCGACGGCGAGCCGGGCGCGCAGCGCGCCGCCGCGGTAGATGCGGACGTGGCCGCCCTCGTTGGCGTGGTAGGCGTCCGACAGCGCCCAGCAGAGCCGCTCGGGGCCGAACCGCGGCACGGTGACCGCGACCCGCCCGCCCGGCTTGAGGACGCGGGCGATCTCGGCCATCGCCCGCACGTCGTCCGGGATGTGCTCGAGCACCTCCGAGGCGATCACCCGGTCGACGCTGGCGTCGGGGACGGGCAGGTGCAGCAGGTCGCCGCGCACCACCTCGTAGTGCGCGCCGGCGGGGGCCTCCCCGGCCTCGGCGATGGCCCCGAGCCAGCGCTTCGTCGTCTCGACCTCGGGCGCGCCCCAGTCGACCGCCACCACCCGCGCGCCGCGCCGGTAGGCCTCGAAGGCGTGCCGGCCCTCACCGCAGCCCAGGTCGAGCACGGTCGCGCCCGGCCGGAGGTCGAGCAGGTCGTAGTCGACGGTCAGCACGGGGTGCCCCTCCGCTCGAGGACCTCGGCGTACCAGTCCGCCGTCCGCTCGGCGGTCGCCCGCCAGGTGTAGGAGGCCAGCACCCGGCGGCGTCCGGCGCGGCCCAGCTGCTCCTGCAGCGAGGGGTTCTCGAGCACCAGCCGCAGCGCCGCGGTCAGCTCGTCGACGTCGCCCGCGCGAACCCGCAGGCCGGCGTGGGTGCCCACCACCTCCGGCAGCGCGCCGGCGTCGGTGGTGACCAGCGGCGTGCCGCAGGCCATCGCCTCGACCGCCGGCAGCGAGAAGCCCTCGTACAGCGAGGGGATGGCGGCCACGGTCGCCGTCTGCAGCAGCTCGACCAGGTCGGCCTCCGGCAGCGGGCCGGTGAAGCGGACGGCGTCGCGCAGCCCGAGCCGGTCCAGCGCCGACTCCGCCGGGCCGCCCGGGCGCGCGGTGCCGACGACGGTGAGCCGCACCGGCCGCTCGGTGCGCAGCTTGGCCACCGCCTCGAGCAGGTGCACCAGGCCCTTGAGCGGGACGTCGGCGCTGGTGGTGACCACGATCGAGTCGGTGTCCCGCGGCCGGCCGGGCGGCGGCGGGGTGAAGACCCCGGGGTCGATGCCGACCGGGATGACCTCGATGCCGGCCGCCGGCACGTCCAGGTGGGTCTCGATGTCGCGCCGGGAACTCTCCGAGACGGTGGTGACGGCGTCCAGGCGCGGGGCGACCCGCGCCTGCATGGCGGTGAAGCCGTACCAGCGGGTGAGCGTGAGCCGGCGGCGCAGCGAGGGGGCCGCGGCGAGGTCCAGCTGCCGGTCGATGGCGACCGGGTGGTGCACGGTGGCGACGGTGGGGACGCCGGCGCGGACCAGCCGCAGCAGGCCGTACCCGAGGCTCTGGTTGTCGTGGACGACGTCGAACTCACCGGCGCGGGGGAGCAACGCCCGCGCCGCGCGGAGGGTGAAGGTCAGCGGCTCGGGGAAGCCGGCGGTGCACATGGCCGCCCACTCGGCGACGTCGATCCAGTCCCGGAACTCCGAGGGCCGCGGCATGCGGAAGGGGTCGGGCTCGCGGTAGAGGTCGAGGCTGGGGACGCGGGTGAGCGGGACGCCGTCGTCGAGCTCGGGGTAGGGCTGGCCGCTGAGGACCTCGACGGCGTGGCCGAGGGCGGTCAGCTCCCGGGAGAGGGCCCGCACGTAGACGCCCTGGCCGCCGCTGTGCGGCTTGCTCCGGTACGACAGCAGTGCGATCCGCAGCCGTCGTCCCATGCGCCGGACTCTAACGACCCCGTACCGTCCGCCCTCCGCCCGTGCCTGACAGGCTGGCCGCCGTGATCCGACACGTCGTCCACTTCACCTGGTCCGAGTCCGCCGACGACGCCCGCCGGGCCGAGACGGTGGCCGCGCTGCGCCGGCTGCCCGAGCGGGTACCCGGCTCGGTGGCCTTCACCGTCGCGCCCGACGCCGGCCTGGTCGAGGGCAACGCGCACACGATCCTGGTCGCCGACTTCCCCGACGCCGAGACCTTCCGCGGCTACGCGAGCGACCCCGCGCACCTGGCGGTCATCGCCGAGCACGTGCGCCCATACCTGGCCGCCCGCAGCGCCGTCCAGTACGAGCTGTGACCCGTCCGGGTGGCTGACCTGCGGTTCCCGCTGCCCCGTCACTAGCGTCCGGCGCATGACCTGCCGCCGTCGTCCCGTCCTCGCCGCTGCCGCGGGCCTGCTCGCCGCGCCCCTGCTCGCCGCCTGCGGCGGGGACGACGTCGGGGGGACGGCCTCGCCCGCGTCGACCTCCTCGGCGGCGGCCTCCTCGGCGGCGGCGGAGTCGTCCGCATCGCCCGCGGGGGCGTCGGCCTCCGGGGGCACCGACCTGGCTCCCGGTCTGCTGCCGGCCGAGGCCTTCGGTGCCGGGGCACAGGTCACCCCGCTGACCGAGCAGCAGCTCGCGCAGGGCGCCGCGCTGGCCGGCGGCTCCGTCGAGGGCCTGGAGGTCTCCCCGCCCGAGTGCGCCGACGTGGTGCAGGGGACCCAGCCCTCGTTCGACGAGTACGAGGACGTCGCCGCCCAGGTCGCCGTCCTCGGGACGACGACGACCGTGCAGGCGCTGGTCGGCGGGGGTCCGGCGGCCGACGCGCTGTCGACCTTCGAGCCGCCGCGGGACGGGTGCACCTCCGTGCAGGTGACCTCGCCGGAGATCGGCACGGCCATCGTCGACTACGCGGAGCTCGACGTGCCCGACCTCGGCGACGGGTCGGCGGGCGCCTCCGTCACCACGACCGTCACCGGTCCCGACGGGCAGCCGCTGAGCGTCCCGGCGCTGGTCGGCGTCGTGCAGGACGGTGAGCGCGCCCTGGTGCTGCTGAGCACCGACACCCAGGGCGGGACCCCCGACCCAGCCGCCTTCGCCGACCTGCTGCAGCAGGCGTTCGACGCGCAGGCCGCCGCTCTGGACTGAAGAAGGACCCCGTCCTCCCCACCCCTCGCACGCTCGGGGCGGGACCCGGGACGGGGCCGCATGCCCCCCACCGCTCGCAGGCTCGCGGCGGGACCCTGCAGGAGGGCCGCCGTCCTCCCCACCCCTCGCACGCTCGGGGCGGGACCCGGGACGGGGCCGTGCGTCCACAGCCGCCGGCCGGTCCACAGACGGGCCTGACGCGTTCCGGTGGGACCTGCCGGACCCCAGGGTCGGCGGCGTGGACGAACCCCAGCCCCCGACCCGGCCGCCCTCGGCCGTGCCGCCCGTCATCCGCCTCGGCGACAGTGGTGAGGTCGCCGCGGCCCTGCCCCACCTGCTCGGCTTCCACCCCGCCGAGTCCCTCGTGCTGGTCAGCCTGCGCGGCCCGGGCGGCAGCCGGATCGGCCTCACCGCGCGCGCCGACCTGCCCGACCCCGCGGACGCCGCCGCGCTGGCCCGCGCGCTCGCCGCCCGGATGGACACCGACGACCCGGCCGCGGTGCTGCTCGCCGTGGTCTCGGAGGCGCCCGACGACGTCGCGGTCCCCGTGGTCCCGGCGCACGTCGAGGGGTCCGGTGCCGGAGCCGAGCTACCGCACCGCGACCTGGTGCACGAGGTGGTGCTGGCGCTCGACGCGATCGACGTCCCGGTCCGCGAGGCGCTGCTCGTGCGCGCCGGCCGCTGGTGGGACTACGACTGCCCGTACCCGTGCTGCGAGCCCGGCGGCGGCACCCCGCTGCCCGGGGGTGCCAGCCCGCTGGCCGCCGCGGCCGTGGCCGGCGGCACGGTCCTCGCCCGCGACCGGGAGGCGCTCGCCGCCCGCATCGCCCCGCCGACCGAGGTCACCGGGGTCACGGCGATGGCCGAGGCGTGCCTGCGGGCCGGGCGGGAGCACGCCGGCCGGCTGCGCGCGGCCGGGCGGCCGGCCGTGGCGGAGGAGTGCGACGCCGCGATCGCCGGTGCCGTGAGCGCCTGCCGCCCCGGGCCGGCCACGGCGGGCACCCGGCTCCCCGACGCGCAGGTGGCGCGGGTGCTCTGGGCGCTCACCCTGCCGGAGGTCCGGGACCGGGCGCTGGGGCTGGCCCTGGACGACGATGCCGCGGCCGCCGAGGTGCTGTGGACCGAGTGCACCCGCCGGGCACCGGTCCCGCTCGACGGCCCGCCGGCGACCCTGCTGGCGGTCAGCGCGTGGCTGCGCGGCGACGGCGCCATGGCCAACGTCGCCCTCGACCGGGCCCTGGCCGCCGACCCGGGCGCCGAGCTGCCCCGGCTGCTCGCCGACGGCCTGCAGGCGTGTCTGCCCCCGGCGGAGCTGCGCGCGCTGATCACGAGCACGCTGGCCACCGGATGAGCGGCTCCGTCGGCCCCTGCACGGCCCCACCCCGAGCGCGCCGGAGGTGGGGGCACGAGGGTCCTCGTTCAGACCAGCTCGGGCCGCTGCCACTCCTGCCCGAGGACGTGCTCGGCGAGGAACGCGAGCACCGTCTCGTACCAGACCGTGGAGTTGCCGGGGGTGAGCACCCAGTGGTTCTCGTCGGGGAAGTAGAGGAACCGGGAGGGGACGCCGCGCTTCTGCAGGTCGTACCAGAGCCGCAGGCCCTCGCCGATCGGCACGCGGTAGTCGCGGTCGCCGTGGATGACCAGCACCGGCGTGCGGATCGCGTCGGCGAAACGGTGCGGCGAGTTCTGCTCGTAGCGCTTGGGCTCGGTGAGCGGGTCGCCCCACTCCTTCTCCCAGTAGTAGGCCGCGTCCGTGGTGCCCACGAAGGAGTCGAGGTCCCACAGGCTGGCGTGGGTCACGATCGCGCGGAACCGGTCGGTCCGGGTGGCCACCCAGTTGGCCATGTAGCCGCCGAAGGACCCACCCATCGCCGCGGTGCGGGTCTCGTCGACCTCCGGCAGCTGTTCCGCGGTGTCCACGGCGGCCATGAGGTCGGTGTAGGGGGCGCCGCCCCACTCGCCCCAGCCGCGCCGCACGAAGTCCTGCCCGAACCCCTGCGACAGTGCCGGGTTGGGCAGCAGGACGGCGTAGCCGCGGGCGGCGAGCACCCACGGGCACCAGCGCCACGACCAGGAGTTCCAGCTCATCAGCGGCCCGCCGTGGATCCACAGCACCAGCGGCGCGGGGTCCTCGGCGCTCGCACCCTCGGGCAGCACCAGCCACGACTGCACGCGGGCGCCGTCGGCGGCGGTGGCCCGCACCTCGGTCAGCGTGCCGGGCAGCCGCCCGATCGTGCCCGGGTTCGGCAGCGGCTGGGGGTGCTGGCCGGTAGCCCGGGGATCCAGCCGCACCGGGGCCGGCGGCTCGTCGTAGGCCGAGCGCAGCGCGTAGAGGGCGCTGCCGTCGCGGGCCACCTGCAGGTCGCTGTAGGCGCCGTCGGCGGTCAGCCGGACCGGGTCGCCTCCGGCCAGCTCGACGCGGAAGAGCGCGTGCCGGCCGTCGTCGTCGGCGAGGAAGTAGACGGCGTCGCCCTCGGCGCTGAACTGCGGCGCGCTGGGCCAGCGGTCGAAGCCGGGGGTGAGCTCGCGGGTCTCGGCGGAGGCGACGTCGACCCGCAGCAGGGTGTAGTCCGGCGGCTCGGCGTAGGTCGTCATCGTCTCGCGGACGCAGACCACCGCCGTGCCGTCGGCGGAGAAGCGGCCGGAGTGCACGTCGGCCAGCGGGTCGTCGACGAGCACCCGGCTCTCGCCGGTGGCGGTCTCGATGAGCACCAGCCGGTCGCGGCGGCCGGCCGGCCCGTCGGGCACCTGGTCGACGCGCAGCGCCAGCCGGCCGTCGGGGGAGAGGGTCACCGACTCGCCGGCGCCGGTGGGCGGGCCGGCGTCCGGCGTCAGGTCGCGCAGCTCGACGGGCTGGGGCGGCTCGCCGGCCGGCCCCTCCGCGGGCAGGGCGCCGGCCCAGAACAGGTGCGGGGCGGCGGGGCCGAGGTCGGCGTCCCAGTACCGCACGGGGTAGGCCTCGTGCAGGATCGCCGACACCCCGGCGTCCGTGCGGGCCTTGCGGCGCTGCTCGTCCTCGGCGGCGTCGGCCGCGCCGGGCATGGCCGAGGACACGACCACGACCTCGCCGCTGTCGGCGGCCACCGCGAAGCCGCCGACGCCGCCGGGCCGGGTGACCACCGGGCGGGCCTCGCCACCGCCGGGCGGCAGCGCCCACAGCGCCGGCTTGGGTTCGGTGCCGTCGGTCACCGCGGGGTCGGGCCGGGCGGAGACGAACAGCAGCGTGCCGTCGGGTGTGAAGGCCGGGGCGGCCTCGCCGGGGGCGCTGCGGGTCAGCCGCCGGGCCGGGCGCTGCCCGTCGGGGTCGACCTCCCACAGCGCCGAGACCCACTTCTTGCGCTCGGGGTCCAGCGTCTGCACCCCGACGGCCAGCCGCCGGCCGTCGGGCGACAGCGCCAGCCCGGCCACCCGCGGGACGGCGACGAAGTCGGCCAGCCGTGCGAAGGGGTGCCCGGGACCCGGGTCGGCCGCCGGGTCGGTGTCGGGAGCGGTGGTCTCGGTGGCGGTGTCGACGTCGGGCTGGCTCACCGGGGCTCCTCGCGGGGTGACGGCACTCGGGGGTGCCGACCACCATACGAAGCAGCGCCCCGGCGTCCCGCGCGAGCGGGACACCGGGCGCCGCCGGGACCGGGACTACAGCTGGGCCGCGGCCTCCGCGGGCGTGAGGTCCTCGTCGAGGGCGGCGACGAAGACGTGCTGTGCCACCCCGGCCGGCAGTGGCTGGCCGTCGAGGCTGATCGTGCCGTTGCTCGAGGTGGCCACCACCGTCGCGCCCGGCCGCACCCCGCGGTCGGCCAGGGAGCGCAGCAGGACGGCGTCCTCCTGGAGCTGCTCGCTGATCCGCCGGATGGTGACCCGGCGGCCCTCGGCGGTCGCGGAGGTGGAGAGGAGGGTCAGCGAGTCGAGCACCGCGGAGGTCTCACCGCCCAGCGCGTCGAGGCCCGGGATCGGGTTGCCGAAGGGGGAGACGCTGGGGTTGCCGAGCAGGGTCAGCAGCTTGCGCTCCACCGCCTCGCTCATGACGTGCTCCCAGCGGCAGGCCTCCTCGTGCACGTCGGCGTAGTCCAGGCCGATGACGTCGACGAGCAGGCACTCGGCCAGCCGGTGCTTGCGCATGACCGCGGTGGCCAGCTGGCGGCCCTGCTCCGACAGCTGCAGGTGGCGGTCGCCCTCGACGGTCAGAAGCCCGTCGCGCTCCATGCGGGCCACGGTCTGGCTGACCGTCGGGCCGCTCTGGTGCAGCCGCTCGGCGATGCGTGCCCGCAGGGGCACGATCCCCTCCTCCTCCAGCTCGAAGATCGTGCGGAGGTACATCTCGGTGGTGTCGATGAGGTCGTTCACTGGCACTCCTCCGTGTCGCCCCCGATCCTACGGCCCGGGGGCCACCCGGCCCGGCCGTCCGCGGCGGACCGCCCGCGGTCCGCGGTCCACGTCCGCGGCGTCGGTCCGTGGCGCGCGGGGGAGGGCGGTGACGGTGCCCCGGCGGTAGCGTCCCGGCCAGGGACGACGACGTCCCGGCGGCGACAGGAGGGGCCCGTGAGCGACGCGGTGACGGTCGTCTGGGACGACGCCCTGCTCGGTTACACGATGGGCGGTGACCACCCGCTGCACCCCGTGCGGCTGGACCTGACCATGCGGCTGGCCGAGGGTCTCGGCGTGCTGGCGCCGAGCCGGGTGGAGGTGGTGAAGCCGACGCCCGCCGGCACCGACCTCCTCACCCTGTGCCACGATCCCGAGTACCTGGAGGCGGTCCGCCGGGCGCCCGCCGACCCCGGCGTAGGGCACGGCCTGCACACGGCCGACAACCCCGTCTTCGAGGGCATGTACGAGGCCGCGGCGCTCATCACCGGCGGCAGCGTGCTGGCCGCCGAACTGGTGCACAGCGGCCGGGCGCAGCACGCGGTCAACATCTCCGGCGGCCTGCACCACGCCATGCGCGACCGCGCGTCGGGGTTCTGCGTCTTCAACGACGCCTCGATCGCCATCGCCTGGCTGCTCCGGCAGGGCTGGGAGCGGATCGCCTACGTCGACCTCGACGTCCACCACGGCGACGGCGTGCAGACCGCCTTCTACGACGACCCGCGGGTGCTCACGGTGAGCGTCCACCAGACGCCGCTGACGCTCTTCCCGGGCACCGGCTTCCCCGAGGAGACCGGTGACCCCGACAAGGCGCTCGGCAGCGCGGTCAACCTCGCGCTGCCCAACGGCACCGACGACTCCGGGTGGCTGCGCGCCTTCCACGCCGTCGTCCCGAGCGTGCTGCGCGCCTTCTCCCCGCAGATCCTGGTCACCCAGTGCGGCTGCGACGCCCACCACGAGGACCCGCTGGCCGACCTCGGCCTCACCATCGACGGCCAGCGGACCAGCTACAAGGCGGTGCACGAGCTCGCGCACGAGCTCTGCGACGGCCGGTGGATCGCCCTCGGCGGCGGCGGCTACGGGCTGGTGCGCTGCGTGCCCCGGGCGTGGACGCACCTGCTGGCCGAGGCGTCCGGCGAGCGGCTGGACCCGGTCACCGAGATCCCGCAGTCCTGGCGTGACGACGTCGTCGCCCGCGGCCTGCGCGCCCGCCCGCCGACGCACATGACCGAGGGCGGTTACACCGGCTTCTCCGCGTGGGACCCCTTCACCGAGACCCGCGTCGACCGCGCGGTCATGCGCACCCGCCGCGCGTCGTTCCCCTACTTCGGCCTCGACCCGGACGACCCCCGTGACTGAGAGAGGACCCCGTCCCCCTCACCACTCGCAGGCTCGCGGCGAGCCCCTGGACGGGGCCGCGGGCGCCGCAGGGGGGCCGCCCGCGACGCCGGACCGCGACGACGCGCCCCCACCGCGGCCGCCGGCGCACTGGGAGGCCGACATCATCGCCGCCGACGGCGGCACGGTGCACCTGCGCCCGATCTGCCCCGAGGACGCCGACGGGCTGACCGGCCTGATGGAGCGCAGCTCGGACCAGACCCGCTACCTGCGGTTCTTCGGGCCGATGAAGCGGCTCTCCGACCGCGACCTGCACCGGTTCACCCACGTCGACCACACCGACCGGGTGGCCTTCGTGGTGCTGCTCGGCGAGCAGCTGATCGCCGTCGGCCGCTACGACCGCCTCCCCGGCACCACCGACGCCGAGATCGCCTTCCTCGTCGAGGACGCCCACCAGGGCCGCGGACTGGGCTCGGTGCTGCTCGAGCACCTGTCCGCCGCCGCCCGCGAGCGCGGCATCACCCGCTTCGTCGCCGAGGTGCTCGCCCAGAACGCCCGGATGGTGCGGGTGTTCCTCGACGCCGGCTACCAGGCCAGCCGCTCCTACGAGGAGGGCGTGGTCCACCTGACCTTCCCGATCGCGCCCACCGAGAGCTCGCTGGCCGTGACCTACGAGCGCGAGCAGCGCAGCGAGTCCCGCTCGATCGCCCGGCTGCTCACCCCGTCCTCGGTCGCGGTGGTCGGCGCCAGCAACGACGAGGGCAAGCTCGGTTACGCCGTCCTGCGCAACCTGCTCGACCACGGCTTCAACGGGCCGGTGTACCCGGTCAACCCCGGCGCCCGGCACGTCCGCGGGGTGCCCGCCTACGCCACGATCGACGCCATCCCCGACGACGTCGACCTGGCGGTGCTCGCCGTGCCGGCCGACGAGGTCGCCGGTGTCGTGGAGGCCTGCCGGCGCAAGCGCGTCCGCGGCCTGGTGGTCATCTCCGGCGGCTTCGGCGAGAGCGGCCCGGCCGGGCGGGAGGCCGAGCGTCAGCTGGTCGCCGCGGCCCGGGCGTCGGGCATGCGGGTGGTCGGGCCCAACTGCCTGGGGATCGTCAACACCGACCCGGCGATCCGGCTCGACGCCAGCCTGGCGCCGCACGTGCCCGGGCGCGGCCGGGTCGGCTTCTTCGCGCAGTCCGGTGCCCTGGGCGTGGCGCTGCTCGAGCGGGCGCGCACCCGCAACATCGGGCTGTCCAGCTTCGTCTCGGCGGGCAACCGCGCCGACGTGAGCGGCAACGACCTGCTGCAGTACTGGGCCACCGACCCCGGCACCGAGGTCGTGCTCCTCCACCTGGAGAGCTTCGGCAACCCGCGCAAGTTCGCCCGGCTGGCGCGCACGGTGGCGCGCACCAAACCCGTGGTGGCGGTCAAGAGCGGCCGGCACGGCGGCCTGACGCCCGGCCTGGCCGGCACCTCCGTCACGGTGCCGGAGCAGTCGGTGGCGGCGCTGTTCACCTCGGCCGGTGTCATCCGCGTCGACACCGTCGCGCAGCTGTTCGAGGTCGGGATGCTGCTGGCCCACCAGCCGCTGCCGGCCGGGAACCGGGTCGCCGTCGTCGGCAACTCCACCGCCCTCGGCGTGCTCGTCGCCGACTCCGTCCTCGACCAGGGGCTGGCGCTGGCGCACGAGGCGCCGGTCGACATCGGCAGCGGCGGCAGCCCCGAGGGGTTCCGCGCGGCGCTGCAGGAGGCGGTCGACGACGACGGGGTCGACTCCGTGGTCGCGGTGTTCCTCCCACCGCTGGTGCGTACGCCGCCGGAGGAGTACGGCCGTGCGCTGCGCGAGGTGTCGGCGGGCTCGGCCAAGCCGGTCCTCGCCACCTTCCTCTCCGCCGAGGGCTTCCCGCCGGAGTTGACCGTGCCCGACGCGGCGGGCATGCCCGCCCGAGGCTCGGTGCCCTCGTACTCGACGCCGGAGCGGGCGGTCATCGCGCTGGCCCGCGTGACGGAGTACGCGCGCTGGCGGCAGCGCCCGGTGGGCACGGTGCCCGACCTGCCCGACGTCGACGAGGAGCGCGGCCGGACGGTGGTGCACGGGGCGCTGGCCGAGACCCCCGCCGGCCGGCAGCTCACCGACGACGAGGCGCTGGCGCTCCTGGGCGCCTACGGCGTCCCGCTGCTGGGCACCCGGGTGGCGACCACCGCCGAGGAGGCCGTCGCCGCCGCCGACGCCGTCGGCTACCCGGTGGTGCTCAAGTCGACGGCGCCGTGGCTGCGGCACCGGACCGACCTCGGCGGGATCCGGCTGGACCTCCCGGACGCCGCCGCCGTGCGCGCGGCCTTCGCCGCCATCCCCGCCGGCGACCCGGTCATCGTGCAGGAGATGGCCGCGCCGGGCGTGGCCACCGTCGTCGAGGTCGTCGACGACCCGTCGTTCGGTGCGCTGGTCAGCTTCGGCGTCGGCGGGGTGGCCACCGAGCTGCTGGGCGACCGGGCCTACCGCACGCTGCCGCTCACCGACCTCGACGCCGCCGAGCTCGTACGGGCCCCCCGCGCCTGGCCGCTGCTCGACGGCTGGCGCGGCTCGGAGCCGGTCGACGTCGCGGCCCTGGAGGAGCTGCTGCTGCGGGTGGCGCGGCTGGCCGACGACCTGCCCGAGGTGCTCGGGCTGAGCCTGTCGCCGGTCATCGTCGGGCCGGCCGACCCGTGGCACGGCGGCCGCTCGCTGGTCGTCGCCGGCGGCACCGTCCGCATCGGCCCGCCCACCGCCCGCATCGACCCCGGCCCCCGGCGGATGCGCGACCTGTACTGATCACCCGGTCGCCCCGGTGGGCCCCACGCGGCCAGGCGCGGTCCCCCTGCTGCGCGCAGCCCTGTCGCGCCGGTCAGGGGTGGCGGCCGGTGAACGCCAGCAGCCGGGTCTGCTCGTCGGCGTCGTCGGGGACGGGCACGCGCGGACCGAAGTAGCCGCTGCTGCGCAGAGCGGCGTCCCACGGCTCGATGCCGGCGAGGAACGCCGAGACCTCCGCCGGGTCGAGCGTCTCGTCCTGACCGGTGGCGCGGGCGAGGTCCCAGGCGTGCACGAGCAGGTCCATCAAGCCCGTCATGGCCACCAGGTCCTCGAGCGGCATCTCGCCGGCGCGCGTGCGGGTCGGGCGCCGGGCCGTACCGGCGTTCTCCAGCGCGGCGCGGATCGCCCCGTCGGCGGCCCGCCAGGCGCCGGCCGGGTCGTCGTCGACCGAGGGGCCGTCCGGCCGGGGCAGGTCCACGGCTCCCAGGTACAGCGCCGGCATCCAGTCCACCAGGTGCCGGACCACGTCCCGGGCCACCCAGCCGGCACACGGCGCGGGGTCGTCCCAGCGGTCCGGGGGGACACCGTCGACCCGCCGGGCGAAGTCGTCGGCCAGCCGCCGCCACCGTTGCGCCGTCTCCGTCACCACGACCTCCTCAACCAGTTGGTTGAGGACGATCGTGGACCCCGGCGGCCCCGCCGTCAATGCCGAGAGCCGGCCACCCGCACGGGTGACCGGCTCTCGGCTTGGGACCCCCGGGAGGGGTCCCTGCTCAGGCCAGGTAGTCCCTGAGCGCGTCGGCGCGCTGCGGGTCGCGCAGCTTGGCCATCGTCTCGCGCTCGATCTGGCGCACCCGCTCGCGGGACAGACCGAACTGCTTGCCGATCTGCTCCAGCGTCCGGGGCTGACCGCCGTCGAGGCCGAAGCGGAGCACGACCACGTCGCGCTCGCGGTCCTCGAGCGTGGCCAGGACGGTTCGGACGTCGCCCTTCATCATCTGGAAGGCGACGGCGTCCTCGGCCACCGCGGCGTCGGCGTCCTCGATGAAGTCACCGAGGCGGGACTCCTCGTCGGCACCGACGGTCTGGTCGAGCGAGACCAGGTCGCGGGAGTACTCGAGCAGCTCGGTCACCCGCTCCGGCGTCATGTCCAGCTCGAGGCCGAGCTCCTCGGCGGTGGGCTCGCGCTCGAGCTCCTGGTGCACCCGCCGGCGGGTCCGCACGACCTTGTTGACCTGCTCGGCCAGGTGCACGGGGAGCCGGATGGTGCGACCGGAGTCGGCCATCGCGCGGGTGATCGCCTGGCGGATCCACCACGTCGCGTAGGTCGAGAACTTGAAGCCCTTGGTGTAGTCGAACTTCTCGACCGCCCGGATGAGCCCGACGTTGCCCTCCTGGATGAGGTCCAGGAACGTCATGCCGTGACCGGTGTAGCGCTTGGCCACCGAGACGACCAGGCGCAGGTTGGCCTCCAGCAGGTGCCGCTTGGCGGCCTTGCCGTCGGCGGCGAGGGCCTTGTAGTCGCGCTGCACGGCCGGGGTGAGCTGCCGCTCGCCGAGCAGCCGCTCGGCGTAGAGGCCCGCCTCGATGCGCTTGGCGAGCTCGACCTCCTGCTCGGCGGTCAGCAGCGCGGTCTTGCCGATGGTGTTGAGGTACACGCGCACCAGGTCGGTCGACACCAGGCCACTGGTGTCCGGCTCGCGGCGCGGCGAGCGGACCTCGAGGGCGTCACTGGGGGAAGACTGGAGGAGCGTCACGGGATGTCTTCGTCCTTGCCTGTGATCCGGATGCACCACCGGTCGTCGATGGCGGTGCTGCACCCGTGTCGGGGGTGGGGCTCCGGTGTCCGGCGGGGCCCCGCGCTGTGGTCCGTTGTGGTCCGTTGTGTTACGCCCAGTCCAACGGTCGCGACCGGGCGCGGTGTTCCGCAGGGGCGGGATTCCCAGGGAACCCACAGCCCGTGTGTTCGGTCACCTTCCGTACCCGACTCGCCGCGGATCAGACGTCCAGCAGCAAGGTCATCGGTCCGTCGTTGACCGACGCCACCCGCATGCGGGCCCCGAACACGCCGGTGGCCACCGTGCCGCCCCGGCGGCGCAGCTCGGCGACGACCTCCTCGACCAGCGGTTCTGCCACCTCCCCGGGCGCGGCGTCGGCCCACGAGGGACGGCGTCCCTTGCGCGTGTCGGCGTAGAGCGTGAACTGGCTCACCACCAGGACCGGCAGGCCGAGGTCGTCGGCCGAGCGCGCGCCGTCGTCGGTGGGGAAGACCCGCAGCTCGTGGACCTTCCGCGCCAGCGCCCGCGCGCGGGTGGCGTCGTCGTCCCGGCCGGCGCCCACCAGCGCCAGCAGCCCGGGACCGATCTCGCCGACGACGGCGTCCTCCACGGTGACCGATGCCGAGGCCACCCTGCTCACCACCGCGCGCACGGGCCCATCCTGCGCCGTGCCCCGGCAGCGGCCCGACGGCGGTCGGTCGACGCGGACGCCGGTGACCGGACGGAGGCCACGGGCCCGTCAGCCGGCGTCGCCACCGCCGCGCGGCGCAGGACGAGCCGGGACGGCGCCGTCCGGGTGGCCGGGCCCGACCGGCGCTCCGACCTGGCGGACGTCCGGGCGGGGTGCCCGGTGGGGACGCGGTCGGGGTGGTGGTCACGGTTCCTTCGTCCGCGGGTCGTCGGAGCTGGCACCTCCGAGGGAACCCGCGTCCCTCCACGCGTAGCGGGCCGCCTCGTCGGTCGACCCGCCCGCGGACGAACCGCGGTGCCGTCGTCGCACGAGCGGGTCCTCCGGTTCGCCCGGCGGAGGCCGTCGGACGGCGCCGGCGCGATCCGCCGGCCGGACTGCGGCAGGATCCGGGTGTGCCGACCCTCCGCCTGACCCAGGACGACGCCGCCGACGACCTGCTCGGCCGCGATCCCCTCGCGCTGGTCCTCGGGATGCTGTTCGACCAGCAGTTCCCGATGGAGCGGGCCTTCGCCGGGCCCCGGCTGCTGGCCGACCGCATGGGCGTGGACTCCCTCTCCGCGGCGGCGATCGCCGACGCCGACCCCGACGCGCTGCTCGCCTGGTTCCAGGGTCCGCCGGCGGTGCACCGCTACCCGGGCTCGATGGCCGCTCGCACGCAGGCGCTGTGCCGGCTGCTGCTCGAGCGCTACGACGGCCGCGCCGAGCGGCTCTGGGACGGCGTCCCCGACGGCGCCACGCTGCTGCGCCGCATCGGGGAGCTGCCCGGCTTCGGCGCGCAGAAGGCCAAGATCCTCGTCGCGCTGCTCGGCAAGCAGTACGGCGTCACCCCGCCGGGCTGGCGCGAGGCCGCCGGCTCCTACGGCGAGGAGGGGTCGCGGCGGTCGGTCGCCGACATCACCGGCCCCGAGTCGCTGGCCGAGGTCCGCGCCGCCAAGCAGGAGGCGAAGGCGGTCGCCAGGGCGGCTGGGGAGAAGGCCGCCGAGAAGGCCGCCGAGAAGGCCCCCGGGAGGGCTGCGAGGGCTCGCTGAGCCCACTCCGGGATCCGGTCCCGGATAGTCCGCGCAGGCGCCAGCACGGCCTCGACCACGGTGGCACCATGGGGTGCGGACCGGGGGATCCCCGGGGGTCCGACCCTTCGGGGCCGGCTCCCGGCCCGCACAGACGACACCGTGCCGTCGGTGCCCCGGGCCAGCGGAGGGATGGGTGTCCGTGGCCTCGAGCCAGCAGTCCGCACGACCCCGCCGGGCGGAGCCGGTGCTGATCACCCAGGCCGAACCCAGCCTGGTGGAGCAGCACGCCGCCCGGAAGAAGCGGTACGTCCTCACCATGGCCGTCCGCGGCGTCAGCCTGGTGCTGGCCGCGGTGTTCTACCAGACCGTGTGGTTGATGATCATCTTCGCCGTGCTCGGCACGGTGCTGCCCTGGATCGCCGTCGTCATGGCCAACGACCGGCCGCCGAAGAAGAAGCTCGACGCCCACCGCTACGTCGCGCCGCGGCCCGACCGCATCCTGGAGGACCCCGCCGCCCGCCGGAAGGTCATCGACGGCGGGACCGTCATCGACGGCTGAGCCGCCCGCTCAGCGCGCTCCCGGGCGGCCGACCACCGTGGCCGCCCGGGCCAGCCCGGCATCGAGGGCGTCGGCCGGCGCTCCGCCGGCCAGCCAGACCGGGAGCAGTCCCGCGGTGAACGCGTCCCCCGCGCCGGTCGTGTCGACGACGGCGGCGGGGTGCGCCGGGCGGTGCACCAGCGCCGTGCCGGCCGCCCACAGCGCGCCCTCGGCGCCGAGCGTGACCGCCACCGCGCGGTGCCGGCCGGCCAGTGCCCGCGCGGCGTCGCGGACGTCGGGGTACCCGGACAGCAGCCGCGCCTCGTCGGCGTTGGGCAGCAGCAGGTCGACGCCGGCGGTGTCGGCGAGCCACCGGTCCACGCCGTAGGCGGTCAGCGGCCCGGTCGAGGCCGGGTCCAGCGACACGGTGCACCCGGCGTCCCGGGCCCCGGCCAGGGCCGCCAGCCCGGCCGCGCGCGGCCGCTCGTGCAGCAGCGTGTAGCCCGACAGGTGCAGGTGGCCGCCGGGGCGGGGCGCCGGGACGTCGTCGGCACGCAGGTCGAGGTTGGCGCCGCGGTCGGCGAGCATGCTGCGCTGCCCGCCCGGTTCGACCAGGCTGACGATCGTGCCGCTGGCCGCCCCGGGGACGGTGCGCACCGCCGTCCGCACCCCGGCGGCGGCCAGCTCGCCCAGCAGCGCGGCCCCGGCAGCGTCGTCGCCGACGCAGCCGGCCAGGACCACCGGCACGCCCAGGGCGGCCAGGTGGGCGGCCACGTTGGCCCCTGCCCCGCCGCCGCGGCTGCGGATGGTGGCGGGCCGGTCGGAGCCGGGTGCCGGTTCCCCGGACAGGACGGCGACGACGTCGGTGGCCAGGTCCCCGACGACGACCACCGCCCGCGCGGGCACCTCGCCGGCGCTCAGTGGGCCTGCGTCGCCAGCGCGGCGGCGATCCGCCCGGCCAGCTCGGCGTTGCGCAGCACCAGCCGCACGTTGACCGCCAGGGTGGCGCCCTCGCTGGCCCGGTGCAGGTGGTCGAGCACGAACGGGGTGACGTCCTTGCCGCGCACCCCGGCGGCCTCGGCCGCGGCCAGCGCGTCGGTGATCACCCGGTCGTGCAGCTGCGGGTCGAGCTGCTCGTCGGCCGGCAGCGGGTTGGCGACCACGACGGCGCCGGGCGCCAGCGCGCGACGGGCGGCCAGGACCGCGGCGGCCTGCTCGGGGGAGTCGACCGACCAGTCGACGGGAGACCCGGAGTCGGCCACGTAGAACCCGGGGAACGCCCGCGTCCGGTAGCCGACGACGGTGACCGACAGGCTCTCCAGCCGCTCCAGGGTGGCCGGGACGTCGAGGATCGACTTGACGCCCGCGCAGACGACGGCCAGCGACGTGCGCGACAGGGCGGTCAGGTCGGCCGACTCGTCGAAGGTGTCGGCCGACTGCCGGTGCACGCCACCGAGCCCACCGGTGGCGAAGACGCCGATCCCGGCCGCGGCGGCCAGCAGGGCGGTGCTGGAGACGGTGGTGGCGCCGGACAGGCCGAGGGCCGCGGCCACCGGGAGGTCGCGGACGCCGAGCTTGGCGAGGTCGGGGTCGGCACAGACCCGGTCGACCTGGTCGGGGGTGAGCCCCACGTGCGGGACGCCGTCGAGCACCGCGACCGTGGCCGGCACGGCACCGCCGGCGCGGACGGCCGCCTCGACGTCGTCGGCGGCCGCGCGGTTGTCCGGGCGGGGGAGGCCGTGGGCGAGCAGCGTGCTCTCGAGGGCGACGACGGGCTGCCCGGCGGCCAGCGCGTCGGCCACCTCGCCGGAGAGGGTCACCGGCGGCGCCGCGGCACGGCGGCCGGTGGCGGGGGAGGGATCGACGGACACGCCGTCATCATGGGGCCTGCCATCATGGAGCCCGGGCGGGCCCCCGCCCGGCACCTCCCGGTGCCGGGCCGCTCGCCGGCACCCGTCACCGACCCCGGGAGAGCCCGTGAGCAACAGCGACCTCCTCGAGAAGCCCGACGTCCGCGACGCCGACACCGGCAACGCCAACGAGGTCTTCCACTACGTCCGGAAGAACAAGATCGCCGAGAGTGCCGTCATGGGCACCCTGGTCGAGGCACTGTGCGGCGAGGTCTTCCCGGTGACCAAGAGCCCCAAGCCCGGCAGCCCGGTGTGCCCGGCCTGCAAGGAGGTCTACGAGCAGCTCCGCAAGGAGTAGCAGGACCCCCCCTCGCCCCCACCCCTCGCACGCTCGGGGCGGGGCTCTGCAAGGGGGCCGTTCCCGTACGTCACCTGAGGCCGAGGCGCTTGGCCTCCGCGTCCAGCTCGGCTGCCCGGCGGCGCTGGGCTCTGCGGGTGTGCCGGCGCAGCGGTGCCGGCCAGCGCTCCTGCACCGTGGCGTTGAGCTCGGCGCCGAGCAGCAGGGACATGCCGAAGAAGAACAGGAACAGCAGCGCCGCGATCGGGGTGGCCAGCGCCCCGTAGGGCAGCGCCGCGACCAGGATGTCGGTGACGTAGAGCCGCAGCGCCGTCGCGACCACCACGAAGAACGCGATCGCCAGCACCGTGCCCGGCAGGTGCCGGTACCACGGCAACCGCCGGGGCAGGATCACGTGGTAGAAGCTCGTGAGGGCCAGCAGCAGGCCGACGAGCACCAGTGGCCCGTAGACCGCGTTGACCAGCACGTTCGCCGTCTCCTGCCAGTCCTGGGGCAGCAGCGCCACCAGCAGCCCGGGTCCCAGCACCAGCAGCGGCAGGGTGACCACGGCCAGCAGCAGGCCGATGACGAACAGCCACAGCGCCATGAGCCGGGTGGCGATCGGGCCGCGGACGTCGCGCTGGTCGTAGGCGATGACGATGGTGTTCATGAAGGTCGCCGTCGCCGACGACCCGGCCCACAGGCTGAGCAGGAAGCCGAGGCTGACCACGTCGAGCCGCCCGGACCCGAGGATGTCGGCGAGGGTGGGACGGACGAGCCCGTCGACGACGTCGGGGGTCACCACCTCGCTCGAGGCCTGCAGCAGGGTGTCCTCGATGGTCTGCACCGACGCGGCGCCGATCCAGTTGCCCAGGTAGCCCAGCGAGCCGATCAGCCCGATGAGCAGGGGCGGCACGGAGAGGATCTGCCAGAAGGCCGCCTCGCCCGACAGCCCGAGGATGCGGTCCTTCCAGGCCTTGGCCACGGTGCGGCCGAGCACCTCCAGCGGGACCCGGACGACGGTCGGCCAGTGGTCGAGCCGCCCGGGCCGGTCGACCTCGGCGCGCCGCGCCCCGGACGCCGGCGCCCCGCCGTCCTCGCCCGCCGTCCCGGGGGGCGGGGTGTCCGGGGGCGGGGGATCGGCCGGGGGGCCCTCTCCGGCGGTCCCGTCGGTGCGGGACCGCCCGCCGGCCCGCACGGTGCTCACCAGGCCAGTGTGCACGCCCACGCGGGGCGCCCGCCGCCCACGCGGGGCGACCGGCGTCCGGGTCCCCCGGACGGGCGAGGGGTCAGCGGGTCCGGCGTGCCTCCGGCCGCCGGCCGGGGGCCGACGGTGCGGCCGGCGGGACGACGCCCTCGGGCGGCGGTGCGGCGGGGTCGACCGGCTGCGCCGGCGGGATGCAGCGGATGACCGCCTCGGCGGCGTAGGAGGTGTCGAACGTCTCCCGCCGGACCTCCGCGCCGGACCGCAGGTCGCGGAAGACACGGGTCACGGTGACGTCGAAGCCCTGGGCGCCGCCCTGCGGGATGCAGTTGCCGTCGTCGACCTTCTCCTGGACGGCGGGCTGGCGGACGTTGCGCCGGGCGCCCTCGATCGCCTCGACCTCGTAGTACCGGGTGCCGTAGAAGGTGACCGTGATCGACCCGCCGGAGGCGGCCGGCGTCCACTGGGTGTCGACGTAGATGCCGGTCTCGGTGTCGTTGCGCCACTGCAGGTCGATCTGACCCTCGTAGACCGTCGCCTCGCGGCCGGCCGGGTAGCGGCTGATGTAGAAGCTGTGCGGCTTGTGGTAGACGTCCTCGAGGCCGGCGAAGAAGACCGCGTTGAACATCGTGGTGGCGAACTGGCTGATCCCGCCGCCGACCGCGGTCGAGAGCTCCCCGCCGCTGATGACGTTGGCCGGCACGTAGCCCTGGGCGGCGCCGCGCGGGCCGGTGAAGGTGTTGAGGCTGAACGTCTCGCCCGGCAGCACCAGCGCGCCGTCCACCTGCTCGGCCACGACGCGGATGTTGGTGCCGCTGAAGTTGTTGCCCGTGGTGGTCGTGAAGGAGCTGACCTGCTCGCGGATGCCGAGCGCCTGCGCCTCCTCCGTGGTCAGCTCGGCCGGGACCGCGCCGAGCTCCGCGGTCACCGTGCGCGGCGCGGGGTCGGGCAGCACCTCGAGCAACTGCACCGACAGCGCCGCGGGGTCGACACCGGTGCCGTCGACCGACGGCACGACCGTGACGGCGCCTCCGCTGATCTCGAAGCGCGCGTCCTCGGCGGGGGTGCCGAAGGCGGTGAAGTCCTCGCTCATCGCCGTCTGCAGCGCGGTCGGGTCGACGGCGACGGTCAGCTCCCCGGTGTCCTCGGGGGTGAAGGTGAGCGACGCGGCGATGGCCTCGACCGGGATCTCCACGGAGGTGGTGCCGTCCTGGCTGGTCACCGTCACCGGCGCGGCCAGGGCCGGGGTGACCGTCTCGTCGAGGACCTGCTGCGCCTCCCCGGTCCCGACGCGGACCGGGACCTCCTCGACCGGCAGCTCGATCGGGGTGTCGGGGTCCCCGCCGGAGGCCAGTGCGTCGGTGATGGCCTCGGCCGCGCCCTCCCGGTCCAGCGTCCGGCCGTCGACGGGCTCGACCAGGCCCGGCGTGGTGCCCTCGAGGGCGATCGTGGCGTCGACCGGGACGCGGTCGACCTGCGTGGCGATCGTGTCGACCTGCGCGGTCAGCGCGGTGTCCTCGCCGGTGATGACCGGCGCGACCTCGCGCTCGGCGAACAGCGAGGCCAGCCGGGTCCACGGGACCAGCGGCTGGTCGTCGGCGGCGTCGACGGTGCCCTCGACGTCGAGGGTGATGCCGGCGGTCGCCGGGGAGAGCGTGGCCTCGACGTCGTCGGCGACGACGACGTGGTCGGCGGTCACCCGCGGGGCGAGCTGCTCCTCCAGCCGCTGCGCGGCGGACGCGGGGGACAGGCCGCCGATGTCGACGCCGGCCACCACGGTGTTGCGCGGCACGTCGTCGCCGGCGACGAGGAGGTCGACGCCGTAGGCGGCGCCGAGGACGGCGAGCAGGCCCACCGGGGCGACCAGCGCCGGGCGGCGCCACCAGGGACGGCGGGGCGCGCCGGCGCCTGTGGGGGGATCGGCGGGACCGTCCCCGGAGCCGCTGCCCGAGCCACTGCCCGAGCCGCTGCCCGAGCCACTGCCCGAAGCGCTGCCCGGGCCGGCGTCGCCGGGGCCCTGCGGTGCCGCGGTCGTCCGCGCCGCGGTCGTCTGCGCCGCCGCGGGGACGGCACCGCCCACGGCCACGGTGTCGGAGGCGGTGTCGGCGGTGGTGTCCGCCTCGGGGCCGGACACCGGGTCGGACGCCGGCTCGCCGAGGTCCACCGGCTGGGTGTCGCGGGCGGGCACGGGACCACCGGTCAGCGCCACGGTGTCGTGGACCGGGTCGGCGTCCGCCGTGGGTGCCGGGGCCGCCGCCGGGCCGGACCCCGGGGTCGGGGTGGGCGCGGCCGCCGGAGCCGGGACGGCCACCGCGGGCGGAGGCACGGCGGCGGGCCCGATCGGCCCGCGGTCGCGGGGGACCGGGCGGGTGTCGTCGGAGAGGCCGCCGTCCTCGAGGAACAGCGGCGTGTCAGCAGCAGGGGAGACGTCGTCCCGGGAGGCCCCGGGTGAGGTCGCCTCGGCAGCGTCGTGGGGTGCGGGGGACTGCGGCATCGGGTGTTCCTCCGGTCGCCGTCGACCGGGGGTCCCCGGGAACGACGGAGCCGCCGGCCCCCCCTCCGCCTCAGGCGGGTCGGGGGTGCCGGCGGCGGCGTCGGGTGAGGGCTTCATCGCTGAGTGCGACGATAGCGCCTCTCTCAGTGTGCGAGGCGCTGCTCGCCGTCCGTCTCGATGATGTCGACGGCGATGTCGCGGAGCTTGCCCTCGTACTCACGGGCGTGGTGCCCGCAGAACACGAGGTCGCTGCCGCTGGCGAGCACGACACGCACCTTGGCCAGTGCGCCGCACCGGTCGCAGTGGAAGGGCACGACCAGGTCGTCGGCGGCGGGGGTCGTCGTCAGCGTCTGGGTCATCTCGGTCATCACTCGCTCTCTACCGCACGGACCCGCGGCTGCGGATCGGCCTCCTGCACAGCGCCAGGATGGACCCCTGTGTTCCCGTTGCTCCGGTCACTGCGGTGGACTCGCCCGGGGTTGGTGAGCCGGTGACCGCTGGGACAGGTGGGTTCAGCAGGGACGTCACTGGTGGTGCCGGTCTGTCTCGGTGGTGCTGGTCGTTCCGTGGGCCGGGTGGGTTCCGGCTGTGGGTCCGCTGCTGTCTTCGACGTCTCCCACGCTACGCCGTCTACCCGGCCACCGCCGTCGTACACCGCCCGGTCCGCCCAGGGGGGTGAGATCGTGACCTCTCCGCGATCGGGACGACACCTGGCCGCGACACGGCGACACCGGAGGCGGACGGCGACGGCCGGCGCCCCAGAGGGGCGCCGGCCGTCGCCTGTGCGGCCCCCTGCAGGGCCCCGCCGCGGGCGTGCGAGCGGTGGGGGGCAGGGGGTCCTTCCTCAGTCGAGGTAGTCGCGCAGGACCTGTGACCGGCTGGGGTGGCGCAGCTTCGACATCGTCTTGCTCTCGATCTGCCGGATCCGCTCGCGGGTGACCCCGTAGACCTGACCGATCTCGTCGAGCGTGCGCGGCTGGCCGTCGGTGAGGCCGAAGCGCAGCCGGACGACGCCGGCCTCCCGCTCCGACAGCGTCTGCAGCACGCTGGTCAGCTGGTCCTGCATGAGGGTGAAGCTGACCGCGTCGACGGCGACGACCGCCTCGGAGTCCTCGATGAAGTCACCGAGCTGGCTGTCGCCCTCGTCGCCGATGGTCTGGTCGAGGCTGATCGGCTCCCGGGCGTACTGCTGGATCTCCAGCACCTTGTCCGGGGTGATGTCCATCTCCTTGGCCAGCTCCTCCGGGGTGGGCTCGCGGCCCAGGTCCTGGAGCAGCTCGCGCTGGATGCGGCCGAGCTTGTTGATGACCTCGACCATGTGCACCGGGATGCGGATGGTCCGGGCCTGGTCGGCCATGGCGCGGGTGATCGCCTGCCGGATCCACCAGGTGGCGTACGTGGAGAACTTGTAGCCCTTGGTGTAGTCGAACTTCTCGACCGCGCGGATCAGGCCGAGGTTGCCCTCCTGGATCAGGTCCAGGAACGCCATGCCGCGGCCGGTGTAGCGCTTGGCCAGGGAGACCACGAGGCGGAGGTTGGCCTCCAGCAGGTGGTTCTTGGCGCGCTCGCCGTCGCGGACGATCCAGTTGAGGTCGCGGCGCATCTGCGGGGAGAGCTTGATGCCCTCCTCCTCGGCCTGGCGCAGCCGCTCGGCGCCGTAGAGCCCGGCCTCGATCCGCTTGGCGAGGTCGACCTCCTCCTCGGCGTTGAGCAGCGCGACCTTGCCGATCTGCTTGAGGTAGGCGCGGACGGAGTCGGCCGAGGCGGTGAGCTCGGCGTCCTTGCGCGCCTGCCGCAGCGCCTCCGACTCCTCCTCGTCGTCCCACTCGAAGTCGCCGCCCTCGGTGGTCTCCTCGACGGCCGGGGCCTCGGCGGCCTCAGCGCCGTCGGGCCCGGCGACGACGGTCTCGTCGAGGGTCAGCCCCTCGGCGCCGGCGTCGACCACGGCGACGGTGGACTCCTCGGAGGCGACGGCGGTCAGCACGGTGCCCTCACCGGCCGCGGGGGAAGGGGTGATGCTCGGCTTGGTGCGGCCGCCGCCGGCGGCGGCCCTCGCCGGAGCCTTCTTGCGCGCGGGCTTCGCGGACGCGTCGGCGGCGACCCCCACGGGGGCGCTGGTCCGGGAGGCCCGGGTGCCGGCGGCGACCGTCCTGGAGCGGGGGGTGCTCGCGGCGGCGTCGTCCGGTGCTGGCTTGTCGGCGGGCACTCAGGTTCCTTCCCGTGCTGGGTGCGTTCCCCGGGAGCGGGTCTGACTCCCGGGCAGCGGCCCCGATCGCGGCCGTGGGGCCAGGAGGGCCGCCGGACCGGCGCGGTGTTTGACCGCGGCGCGGGCTGGGGATTACTCCCGGCTGGCTGGCGACGGCTGGGGCTTCTCCATTGTAACTACGGAGTGCGGTGTGACCACTGTCCCGGAGGGTGCTGCTCGCCCGGATGAGGCGCCACACCACCCCAGGTCGGCCCGTCCCCCCGCGGGGTGACCGGCGCTCCCGGCCGTGCGCCTCGGGTGGTGGCCCCTCCGCAGGGCCCCGCCGCGAGCGTGCGAGCGGTGGGGGCACAGGGGTCCTCCGTCAGTGGTCGATGCGCTCGGCGGCGGTCAGGGCGGCCCCGACGATCCCCGCGTCGTTCTGCAGCTGGGCGGGGACCACCGGCGTGCGCGTGGACAGCAGCGGCACCCACTTGTGCGCCTTCTTGCTCACTCCACCGCCGACGATGATGAGGTCCGGCCACAGCCCCTTCTCGAGGACGTCGAGGTAGCGGTCCACCCGCTTGGCCCACTGCGGGTAGCTGAGCTCCTCGCGGTCCTTGGCGGCGGCCGACGCCTTCTTCTCGCCGTCGTGGCCGTCGACCTGGATGTGGCCGAACTCGGTGTTGGGCACCAGGTGACCGTCGACGAACAGCGCGCTGCCGATGCCGGTGCCGAAGGTCAGCATGAGGACGACGCCCCGCTGGTCGCGGCCGGCCCCGTAGCGCATCTCGGCCAACCCGGCGGCGTCGGCGTCGTTGAGCGTCTCGACGGTCCCGGGCACCAGCGCGGTCATCCCGGCGTCGACGTCGGTACCGATCCAGCCCTTGTCCATGTTGGCCGCGGTGTGCGCGACCCCCTTCTTCATGACCCCGGGGTAGGTGACACCGATCCGCCCGGTCCAGCCGAAGGAGGTGACGATCCCGGCGACCACCGCGCAGACGGCCTCCGGGGTCGACGGTTGCGGCGTCTCCACCCGCAACCGCTCACCCTCGAGCACGCCCTGCTCGAGGTCGACCAGGCACCCCTTGATGCCGCTGCCACCGATGTCCACCCCGAAGCCCTGCACGACGGTCACCCTAGTGACCCGCGCCGCACAGCGGGGGGTGCTCGGGCAGGATCGCCGGGGTGAGTGCCCCGTACACGCCCGCCGAGCTCCTCGACCTCGCCGTCGCCACCGCCCGCGAGGCGGCGGCGCTGGTCGCCCGGGAGCGCGGGAGCGCGGCCGCCCGGGTCGACGTCAAGTCCAGCCCCACCGACGTCGTCACCGCCGTCGACACCGCCAGCGAGCGGCTGATCACCGCCCGGCTGCTGGAGGCCCGTCCCGACGACGGCCTGCTCGGCGAGGAGGGCGCCGCGCGCGAGGGCACCAGCGGGGTGCGCTGGGTGGTCGACCCGATCGACGGGACGGTCAACTTCCTCTACGGGCTGCGCGGCTACGCCGTCTCCATCGCCGCCCAGGTCGACGGCGCCACCGTGGCCGGGGCGGTGCTCGACGTGCCCACCGGTGAACTGTTCACCGCCACGGTCGGCGGCGGCGCGTTCCTCTCGACGCCGGCCGAGCCCGGGCCGGTGCGGCTGTCCGGCAACCGGCCGGACTCACTCGGCCAGACCCTCGTGGCCACCGGCTTCGGCTACCGCGTCGAGCAGCGCCGCGCCCAGGGTGCCGTCGTCGCCCAGCTGCTCCCGGAGGTGCGCGACATCCGCCGCCACGGCTGCGCCTCGCTGGACCTGTGCGCGGCCGCGGCCGGGCGGGTGGACGCCTACTACGAGCTCGACCTCAAGCCCTGGGACCACGCGGCCGGTGCCCTGGTCGCCGCCGAGGCGGGCCTGGTGGTCACCGGGCTGCCGGGCCGGCCGTTCGCCGAGCCGATGGCGGTCGCCGTCCCGGAGACCGTCGCCGGGCCCTTCCTCGCCCTGCTCGACTCACTGCACTGAAAGGACCTCCCTGCCCCCCACCGCTCGCGGGCTCGCGGCGGGACCCTGCAGGGACGCCGCCGTCCCCCCCGCCCTCCGTGAGCTCGGGGCGGTGCCCGGGACGGGGCCGTTCAGCAGGCGGCCTCGGCGCTGGCGATCGGGGTGAGCGTGGCCGCGACCTCCTCGGGCGAGGCCAGCCGGTCGAACTCCGGACCGATCACCAGGTCCACCTGCGCGGTGGCGCGGGTGTCGAGGTGGTCACCGGCACCGGGGAGGAACAGCGCCAGGTAGCCCGCCGCGTCGTTGCCGCGCGGGCCGTGACGGATCTCGCCGGGCCCGGTGACCTCGCGGTCGGTCGGGTCGTTGGCGATCTCGTCGACCACGAAACCGCGGGCCTGCAGCTCCGCAGCCACCGTCTGCGCCAGCCCGGCGGTGTCGGTGGCGTTGTAGACGCGGACCGACAGCGTCGTGGGGTCCAGCGACGGCGGCGCCTCGGCGGCGGTCGCGCAGGCGGCCTCGGCGGCCTCCTCGCGGACGCCGGCGTCGGCCAGCACCTTCCACCACACGCCCAGCGCCGCGAGGGCGAGGACGAGCAGGAAGACCAGCGGCCCCACCGGGCGCCGGTCCCGCCGGGGACGCACCGGGGGGCTGTCGGTGCTCGTGCTCACGGTCGTCCTCCTCGGCGGGGACCCGGCACGACTCGGCGGGTCGCGCGGAGTCTAGAGGCGGCCCGCCGGCTCAGAGGACACCGTGGTCGAGCGCGGCGCGTCCGCGCTCGACGCACGGGTCGATGCGGTCCGCGTAGCCGGCGGTGTCCTTCCCGGCCATCGCGCCGGCGGCCGACCGGGCCACGATCCCGGCGACGATCGCGGCGAACTTGAAGTAGGCGAACCCGACGTACCAGTTCAGGTCCGTGAGGTCGATGCCGCTGCGCTCGGCGTAGCGTGCCGCGACCTCGGCCCGCGTCGGGAAGCCCTCGAGCGCGGTCACCGTGCTCTGGCCGGCGACGCTCCCCTCACCGGTCTCCGGCCAGTAGACGTGCAGCATGCCGAGGTCGGCCAGCGGGTCGCCGAGGGTCGACATCTCCCAGTCGAGGACCGCGCGCACGCCACCGGGGCGGTCGGGGTCGAGCAGGCAGTTGTCCAGCCGGAAGTCGCCGTGGACGATCCCGGTGCGCTGGGTCGCCGGCACGGTCTGCGCCAGGCGGGCGGCGAGGGCGTCCAGCCCCGGGCGGTCACGGTCGCGGGTGGCCTCCCACTGCTGCGTCCACCGGCGCACCTGCCGGGCCATGAAGCCCTCCGGCCGGCCGAAGTCGCCCAGCCCCACCGCGTCGGGGTCGACGGCGTGCAGGTCGGCCAGGACGTCGACCAGCCCCTCACCGATCGCCCGGCGCTCGGCCGGCTCGTCGGCGTACCCGGCCGGGATCCGGTCGACCACGTGCAGGCCGAACACCCGCTCCATCACGTAGAACGGCGCCCCCAGCACCCCGGTGTCGGTGCACAGGTGCAGCGTCCGCGGCACCGGGACGGCGGTCGGCCCGAGCGCGCTGATGACCCTGTGCTCGCGCGCCATGTCGTGCGCCGTGGCCAGGACCGCGCCGGTCGGCGGGCGCCGCAGGATGACCGCGTCCTCGGGTGCACCCCCGGCCGGCGTCACCACGTAGGTGAGGTTCGACATGCCCGCGGCGATCAGCTCGACGCTCACCTCGCGCCAGCGCTGGTCGCCCAGGACGGAGGCGAGGTACGGACCGACGACGGCGGGGTCGGCTCCCACAGGACTGGACACGGGCCGCAGGGTAACCTCCGGCACTCCGCCTCCCGACCGGCCCGTCCGGGCCCGTCCCCGACCCCCCTGGCAGGGGCCGTGTGTCCCCCGCGCGCGGGCGGGCACAAACCGGGGTCGCACGGCGTTGGGGGGCTGCCGGTCCCGCACCGGGCCGACTCCGTGAGTCGGACGTGGACGGGCGCCGGTCCCAGACCAGCGGCCGCCCAGGCGGCCGGCCAGGACGGCGGCGTCCCCCGACGCCGCCGGACGAGGCGGACGACGTCCGCCTGCGACGACCCCGGAGGAGGGGCACACCCCATGGCCACCGACTACGACGCCCCGCGACGCAACGAGGCCGACGAGCTCGGCGAGGACTCGCTCGAGGAGCTCAAGGCCCGCCGGGCCGAGGCGCAGTCCGCCTCGGTCGACGTCGACGAGACCGACTTCAACGAGAGCCTCGAGCTCCCCGGCGCGGACCTGTCCAACGAGGAGCTGACGGTCCGCGTGCTGCCCAAGCAGGAGGACGAGTTCACCTGCTCGCGCTGCTTCCTGGTGCAGCACCGCAGCCGGCTGGCCGCCACCCGCGGCGACCAGATGTACTGCCGCGACTGCGCGGCCTGAGGAAGGACCTCCCCGCCCCCCGCCACTCGCGGGCTCGCGGCGGGACCCTGCAGGGAGGCCGCCTCCTGCCTCCCACCCCGCGCCGGCGCTCGGAGCGGTCCCCTGCAGGAGGGCCGTTCCAGCACGTCACCTGGCTCGCGGCGGGACCCTGCAGGGGGGCATCTGACGCGGGGGGACGCAGGCCGGGGCCACAGGTGGGACACGACGCGGAGGGCAGGCGATGAGCGAGTACCGGGAGCGCACGGCGGCACCGCGGGACGTCCCGCCGCC